>JAGQYU010000148.1:6332-9759 GCA_020435885.1 Flavobacteriaceae bacterium | reverse complement strand
TCTATTAAGTCTTGTGTAATTTCAAACGACATCTGATGCTATTTTTTGCGTCAACTCAATAAATGCTTGAACAGATAATTGTTCCGGCCGTTTGGCAAAGATAGCATCTTCTCTCAATTTATCTGATAAATTGAATGTTTTTAAACTGTTACGTAATGTTTTTCTACGTTGATTGAAAGCCGTTTTGACTACATTAAAAAAAAGTTTTTCATCAACATTCAATGTAAAAGGTTCTTTTCGGGTTAACCGAAGAACGCCGGAATCTACTTTTGGCGGTGGATTAAATACTGATGGAGGAACTGTAAACAAATACTCGGTATCATAAAATACTTGTGTTAACACTGATAAGATGCCGTAAGTTTTACTTCCAGGTTTTTCGCAGATGCGCTCAGCTACTTCTTTTTGGAACATTCCGGCAAACTCCGGGATTTTGTGTTTGTTTTCTAATGTTTTAAAAACGATCTGCGATGAGATGTTATAAGGGAAATTGCCAATAATGGCGATAGGTTCATCATTGAAATATGAAGAAAGATTCAGTTTTAAAAAATCTTCTGAAATGATATTGTTTGATAAGTTTAGGTAATGTGTTTTTAGATATTCAACGGATTCGGTATCAATTTCAACCACAAAGGTTTTTATATTTTTTTGTAATAAATATTTGGTAAGAACACCCATACCGGGGCCAATTTCCAAAACAGTATCATAACCCTTCAACGAAAGTGTATCAGCAATTTTTTTGGCAATATTCTCATCTTTTAGAAAATGCTGCCCCAGATGTTTTTTGGCTCTTACGGACATAAAACACTATGATTGAACAAAATTCTTAACGTGATTGAGGACTTTCAGTTCGGTTCTAAAAGCCACAATTTTATCACCAAACTTTTTCATAGTTTCGGTACGTAGCCTGTCGGCATCTTCTTGGTAATATTTTTCCAGCAATGTTTTGGTGTGCGAAGTATATTGGGTAGAGTAAGTAACGCCACCCATATCTTCATCAATCATCACTTGGCAAAGTTTAGCTTCGAAGAATTTGCCAGTAGCCAGCATATCTGGAATATGCACGTCTTCCATCCACTTGAGCCATTCATCAGCAACAGATTCATCTATATTTACGGTTATACTGTATATGTACATAAAATTTAATTTACAAGATCTCCCCTTAATTTTCTAAACCGTTTACGGGCATCAACCAAATAAATGCTACCGGGAAATTCAAAAATGATTTTTTGATACATTTCTTTGGCTTTTTCAATATCGTTCAGTTTATTTTCGTACAACAAACCTAGTTGGTAATATGAATTATCAACTAAAATTCTATCGTTCTGTAATTCAACTATTTTTGAATAATTGTTTTCTGCTTTGTTGTATTGCTTTGTTTTAGTATAAAGTTCCGCCTGTTTAAATAAAGCATTAGCTTCAATTGATCTGCCCTCATATTTTTCCAACACGGTTTTTAAAGTGTCAATAGCTTCTTTATCTCTGTTTTGATAAGCTAATAAATCGGCATGGGCGTAGCTTTTTAGCGCCAAGGCAGAAATACTATCACCAATAATATTGTTAGAGATCAATAAATGGAGGTCCAACGCATCGTTTGCAATTAATTGCGAAGTAGATTTTTTTAAGACCTTCAATTGTGTCATAGCCCATTTAAAATCTCCTTTAAAATAGGATGTCTGTGCCACTTTATAACTAGCTGTTTGTGCCAGTGTACTATTTTTTAACTTTAGTTGGACTTGTGAATAATTAATCAGTGCTTCGTTGAATTTATCCGTAAAAACAAGTACATCACCCAATTTTAGTTTAACAGCACCTTGTTGCACATCAGAAGAGGTTTTTGTAAGAGCATCTTTTAAAACTGTGATAGCCTTTTCAGGTTCATTCTTTTTAAAAGTTAAAAAATCGGCATACGATAATTGCAATTCTAAAGTATTGATAGCATTTCCGTAATTGGAAAAAAGCTCTTGGAATTTTGCTTCAACGTCATCAATTTCTTTTTGTGAGGAAGCAGTTTCTATAGCAATTTCCAACAGATACAAATGTGCATCTAAAATTTCTTCACTGTCTTTGGAGTTTTCTAAAATGTAGTTGAATGCCTCTTTTGCCGTATTATAATCACAATTTTCAATGGCAATATCACCTAAATTTTGAATGCGCAAAAGGTCTTCTGAGCTTCTTTTGAAAAGTGCAATTTCTTGAACAAGTGCTTTATCGTAATCTTTTTGCTGAGCATATAACCAACTTAACAATTTGTTCCAAGAATCATTAGGATTAGCTTGAAGTCTTTTAAGTACTAATTTTTTGAAAAGGATATTATTTTCATCCAAACTATCGTCTGACAAAAACCTGCCTGCATATTGCTGAACGGTTGAAAAGTAATTTTCATTCTTTTGAACCATGTTTAGGTAAGCGTTGAACATGTTTTCAATATCCGCTTTTTCGCCATATACGAATGCTATGTAGGGTTCAAAATTTAGATTTGGATCAAGCTCCATAGCTCTTTTATAGGCTTGCAAAGCTTCATCCAGTAAATGGTTGTCCTGAAAAGTTTGCCCCAGAATATATCCCTCATGGGGATTATTTTCAATGCTTTGCAGTGCTTTGGTGTAGTATTTTTTAGCTTCTTCAGTTTGTTGTTGTAATTGCAGGTTATAGCCAATTTCTATCCAGATATAGTTCTGCCTAGGAAATTCTTTTGAGTGACTTTCCAGTAATATTGAAGCTTCCGAAAAATTATCAGTAAGTTGATAGCAAGAGAGCAATTTTTTGAAATAATCTCGCCTCACTTTGTTCTTTTCATACAGTTCTTTAAAGATCACAGAGGCCTTTTCATATTCACCTTTCATGAAGTATGAATATGCTAATTGCGAGTTTTGCGAAACTACATTACTTGCAATAAAAAATAACAGTATTACAATAAACCGGCGTCTCATTGCGTTTAGGAATGACCTCAAAGGTAGTAAAACAACTGTTAAAATTTTAATAAAAAGCATTTGATAAAAAAATTACTTGTAACAATTTGGCATGAGATTTGTCTTAAGAGTATAAACAATTAATTTTTTTACAATGAAAGAACTTAGAAGAAAATACAACAGCGCTAAAAGAAAAGCTACTAACTTTATGGAAAAAGGTCAAATAAGTGCATATTTGAATGCTTTATTTGAAATGAACCACTACAAAAAAGAAATGTTGGCGTTGGCCGAAAATTAATCTATCAGATCAAATCCGGTATATTTTTGTAACACCTCTGGTATTACAATACCTTTTTCTGTTTGATAATTTTCTAAAATTCCGGCTAACACTCTTGGCAAAGCTAATGAGCTTCCATTAAGCGTATGCGCCAATTCATTTTTGCCATCTGCATTTTTAAAACGCAGTTTTAACCTGTTTGCTTGGAATGTTTCAAAATTTGATACAGAACTTATCTCCA
>JAGQYU010000148.1:2921-6248 GCA_020435885.1 Flavobacteriaceae bacterium | reverse complement strand
ATACGGAAAGGTAATTTCAGTTCTTTCAAAATACCTTTTACATGATCTACCATTTCATCCAATGCATTGTAAGAATTGGTTGGGTGCTCAATTCTAACAATTTCTACTTTATCAAATTGATGTAAACGATTCAAGCCCCTAACATGAGCGCCATAAGAACCAGCCTCTCGCCTAAAGCAAGGCGTATAACCTGTCATCTTTATTGGAAGTTCACTTTCTTTTAGAAGATCATCTCTAAATAAATTGGTAACAGGAACTTCTGCAGTAGGTATTAAATACAGATTGTCTTCCGTAACATGATACATTTGGCCTTCTTTATCAGGTAACTGGCCTGTTCCAAAGCCTGAAGCTTCATTAACCAAATGAGGCACTTGCACTTCTTGATAACCTGCTTCGGTATTTTTATCCAAAAAATAGCTGATCAAGGCACGTTGCAGTTTAGCGCCTTTTCCTTTATAGACAGGGAAGCCAGCTCCAGTAATTTTATTACCGAGCTCAAAATCAATAATATCGTATTTTTTTGCTAAATCCCAGTGAGGCATGGCTTTATCTCCCAACTTAGGAATATCACCTTCACGATAAACTTCTTCATTATCTTCAGCAGTTTTGCCTTCAGGAACCAACGTATTTGGTATGTTCGGAATCTGATATAACAAATTATTCAATTCTTCCTGAGCTTGAGCTAATTGCTCGTTCAATTCCTTTGATTCTTCTTTTAACTGAACTGTTTTTTGTTTTAAAATTGAAGCCTTTTCGGTTTCGCCGGATTTGAACAAAACACCAATATCTTTTGATATTTTATTAGATTCTGCCAACACAGTATCAAGCTGAGCTTGGGTTGCACGTCTGTTTTCGTCTACAGTCAACACCTTTTCAATAATATCTTGGGCGTTAGCAAAATTTCTTTTTGCCAACCCTTTTAAAACGTGTTCTTTATAATCTCTAATAAAAGCTACTTGTAACATAATCTAAAAAATATAGGTTGCAAAGATACAATTAGAATTGAAAATTTGGAATTGAAAAAAGTTATATTAATCGAAAGAAATCTCTTTACGGGCAATTAATTCTCTGGCAGCTTGTTCATCATGTTTAATTTGTGAGAAAAGTGCCTGAACCGATTCGAATTTTTGTTCATCTCTCAACCTGTAAGCTAACTGAACGCTGATTGTTTTCCCGTAAAGGTTATCATTAAAATCCAGCAAATGAACTTCTATGGTTTGGTTTTTACCATCAATGGTTGGCCTAAAACCAATATTCATAATTCCAAATAATTGCTGGTTGTTTATGGTTGTTTTTATGACATAAACACCAGATTTGGGAATTAGTTTATAATTTTCATCAATTTGGATATTAATAGTTGGGTAGTTCCATTCCTTACCAAGCCCTCTGCCATGAATAACGGTTCCGTTAAGCGTATATTCATAACCCAAATAAGAATTGGCTTTAACAATATTCCCAGTCTCTAGGGCAGTTCTAATTTTAGTTGAACTTACAGCAACATTTTCTATGTCTTTTACAGGAATTTCTTCAATATCAAAACCGTAAGCAATACCATATTCTTTAAGTTGTTCAAAGCTGCCTTCTCGATTTCTTCCAAAATGATGGTCGTAACCAATAACCAGTTTTTTAACATTGAGTTTTTGCACTAATATATCTCTCACAAATTCGAGAGCTGTTAATCTGGAAAATTCTTTGGTAAAAGGTTGAACAATCAAACAATCCAATCCAAGTTTTTCAAGCAAATTGGTTTTTTCTGCTAAAGTTGAAAGGAGTTTAAGATCAGTTCCTTTTTGTAATACCATTCTAGGATGGGGAAAGAAAGTGATGATAGTAGACCTTAAATTATTTTGTTTAGCACTTTCAATGAGTTTGTTAATGATCTGCTTGTGACCAACATGCACACCATCAAAAGTGCCGATAGTAATTACCGAACCTTTTTCATCATGTGTAAACGCATCAACAGAATTATAGATTTTCACGTATGGAAAGACTAATACATTTTTAAAACCGTCCAAATTTAAATCATTTTTTTAAAAGACTTTGTTATAAATTAACCACATACTTTATAAATGGTTTAGTATTTTTTTAAGTTTAGTTGTTTTTATAGTACGGAACAGTAATTCTTTATTAATATATTTGCTTTTTATCTCCTATGAAAAGATCAAAACAAATAGTTTTTTTTCTGGTTTTACTATTGGGTTTTAGCGGATACGCCCAACAGAAACAGCTTTGGTCTAAAGTAGATAAGAGTATTTCTAAAAGTGAAGCTATTACTGAAACAGTCAATGCAAAAACGTTCAAAACATATTTTTTAGATGTTGAAAAGCTAACTGCTACATTACAGAGCTCTAAAAAGGAAATTGAATTCCCTGATGCTGATGGAAATGTTGTTTCATATATTTATAGTGAAACCGAGTTAATGCATCCTGAGTTAGCAGCAAAATTTGAAGGAATTAAAACATATAAAGGTGTTTCAAAAAATGATCCTTTACAGCAGGTATATTTTACAAAAAGCGCTTTAGGCTTACATGCTATGATCATTTCTCCGGATAGGCCTACTTTTTATATTGATCCGCTTTCGAAGGATAGAAAAAAATACATGGCGTACAAAAAATCGGATGTAAAACCAAGTGATATTTTTCAATGCTTTGCTGAAGAAGAAAATGATGTTCTAGAAAAAACAATCTCTCAAAAAAGTACAAATGATCTAGTGCTTCGGACTTTTAGATTGGCAATTGCTACAACTGAAGAATATTCAACTTATCATGTTAATGCTGCTGGTTTGGGTGCCGGAAGCACAAGGCAAGACTCTATAAATGTTGTAATGTCTTCCATCGTAGTGGCTATGGCTAGAGTTAATCCTATATATGAAAGAGATGTAGCTTTAACCATGCAATTGGTTCCAAATAATGACCAGTTGATTTTTTTAGCTACTGACCCTGGTAATGACCCGTATACAAATAATGACGGATCGGCTATGCTTACGCAAAATCAAACTACCATTAATTCAATTATTGGTTTTACAAATTATGATATTGGACATGTGTTCAGTACCGGAGGCGGAGGAGTGGCTTATCTAAAATCAGCATGTACAAATTCTAAGGCAGGAGGCGTTACCGGACAACCTTCTCCAGTTGGAGATCCTTTTTACATTGATTTTGTAGCACATGAAATGGGACATCAGTTTGGAGCTAACCATACATTTAATGGAACAGGAGGTAGTTGTAACGGAAAAAGAAATAATCCTACAGCTGTTGAACCAGGAAGTGGTAGTACAATTATGGCCTATGCAGGTATTTGCTCACCTCAAAATGTACAATCTCATAG
>JAGQYU010000148.1:0-2841 GCA_020435885.1 Flavobacteriaceae bacterium | reverse complement strand
CTCCTTTTAATAACAATTTACATGCTCCTACTGCTAATGCAGGAAGTAATTATACTATCCCTAAATCAACACCATTTGTATTGAAAGGTGCTGGTAATGACCTTGATGGAGATGAACTTACCTACTGTTGGGAACAAGTGGATAATGAAGTCACTAATATTCAAATACCACCATCCTCAACACAACCTGAAGGAGCAGTTTTTAGGTCATTGACTCCTAGTAAATCAGCAAACAGATATATGCCAAGTCTACCAACAGTTGTTTCAGGTAGCTTGTCTACAACTTGGGAAGTTATCCCCAGTGTTGCCAGAAGCATGAAATTTGCATTGACGGTAAGAGATAATGCTCCGGGAGAAGGGCAAGCAAATACAGATTTTACTACATTGACCGTTACAGACGCAGCTGGTCCATTTGTGGTAACTTCACAAAATATTGATGGAATTATATGGGATGAAGGTGCTACAGAAACCATTACTTGGGATGTGGCAGGTACAAACGCAAATGGTATAAATGTGAATAATGTTAATATTCTGTTGTCACTTGACGGAGGGGTTACTTTTACTACTGTTTTAGCTGCAAATACTCCCAATGATGGTACTGAAGATATTATTGTGCCTAATACATCTTCAGGAACAGTAAGATTGATGGTAGAAGCAGTAGATAATATTTTTTATGCGGTTAACAGTAAGAATTTCTCCATAGGCTCTTTTCAAACAACCTGTACCAATTATAGTCCAACAGGATTGCCGATGAATATACCTGATAACAATTCAACAGGTATCATTTCTACAATTAATGTATTAGATGATTTTGCAATTACCGATGTAAATGTTTCGTTAGATATAACGCACACTTGGTTGTGGGATTTGCAAGTGTCTTTAATTTCACCCAATGGTACTGAGGTGTTAATCTACGATAGAAGTTGCGGAAGTTCAAGCGATAGCCGAAAGAACATCAATGCTATTTTTGATGACAGTGCTCCAGAAAAAGTTTGCGATAACACAATTCCGGCCATTCATGGACCTACAAAACCTGATAATTTACTTTCTCTATTTAATAACGAATCATCTTTTGGTTTATGGAAATTGAAAGTTGTTGATAATGCGGCGGGTGATGTTGGTAAGCTGAATAGTTGGACATTGAATATGTGCAAAACAGAGCAGACAGTTTCTGTTCCTGAGGAAACATTGCATAATTTTAATGTATATCCTAATCCATTCAGTAGTGCTTTTACAGTTTCATTTAGCTCAACAAATGCTGAAAATACGCTTATAATACTATATGATTTACAAGGCAGGCAAGTGTATCAAAAACTGTTTGATGATACTGGCTCCGTCTTTAAAAAAGATATAGAGTTAGGCATGCTCTCTTCGGGTATTTATCTTCTTAATGTTAAAAAAGGAAATCAATTGGCTAATTTTAAGCTTATTAAATATTGATTTCATAAAAAAAGTAACCCAAAATTTACATTTTCTTAATGATGATGTAAAAAAAATTGTATTTTGCATCACTGTAAATCTAAATTCAAATCGAAAACATTATGAATAAACTTTTAATCACCCTATTTGCCATGTTATTTGGCGTTGCTATTTCTGCGCAGACAGTAATTACAGGTAAAGTAACTGATGCCAAAAATGGTGAACCGATACCTGGAGCAAATATAAAAGTAGAAGGAAAAGCTATAGGTACTACTGCTGATTTTGATGGTAACTATACGCTTCAAGTTAGTGATAACCCACCTTTTAAAATTGAGGTTTCTATTTTAGGTTATATACCTCAAACTTTTGAAGTAACACAAAACAATCAAACGGTTGATGTAGCATTGGATGAAGCTGAAACAAGCCTTGATGAAGTTGTTGTTTCAGCATCTAGAACTCCTGAGCGTATTTTAGAATCGCCAGTTACAATTGAGCGTATGGATGTAAGAGAAATTAAAAATACATCTTCCGTGAGTTTTTATAACGGATTGGAAAATTTAAAAGGTGTTGATGTTAATACCAACAGTTTAACATTTAAGTCAGTAAACACAAGGGGTTTTGCTACGTTTGCCAACACGCGTTTTATGCAATTGGTAGATGGTATGGATAACTCATCACCAGCATTGAACTTTGCACTTGGTAACTTGTTAGGAATGTCTGAATTGGATGTAAATACTGTAGAGTTACTTCCAGGGGCATCTTCTGCTCTTTATGGAGCAAATGCTTTTAACGGTATTCTTTTTATGACAAGTAAAAGTCCGTTTGATGATCAAGGTATCAGTACTTATTTTAAAACGGGAATAACAATGCAAGATGCTGCAGGAGATAATGAATACTATGATGTTGGTATTAGAGCCGCCTATGCATTTAGCGAAAAATTTGCTGCAAAAGCCTCACTTTCTTATTTAAAAGGAACCGAGTGGTATGCAACGGATTATAATCAATATATTGATACTGGTGCTGGTAATGCTGATATTGTAGTACCAAATATTCCTAGTGATCAATATGCTTTTGACCAAGCTAATATATATGGAGATGAGGTTCAGTTATCGGCAACTCCATTCGGAGATCTTAAAGGAGTAGCTCAATATTTAGAATCAATTGGTCAATTACCTCCAGGAACAAGTAATTTTATTCCTGCTGATGATGTATCTCGTACAGGTTATAGAGAGGTAGATCTTACTGATTATGAAGCTGAAAGTATGAAAGCGGATGTTTCATTACATTATAGACCTTTTGCTAATGATTTTGAAATAATTTGGAATTCAAAATTTGGTAGAGGTAGTACTATTTACCAAGGAGCCAACAGATATGCTATTGATAATTTCTTTATGCAACAGCATAAATTCGAAATTAGAAATGA
>JAGQYU010000147.1 GCA_020435885.1 Flavobacteriaceae bacterium | reverse complement strand
GCATCAGGATCTTGTGTTAGATCTGATACTAGAAGATTCTCTTTGTTCAATTGTTTTTTTGCTATTTCCAGTGCTTCTTCCTTCGTTTCGGCAACTACAAAATCGTTGACACCATCACCATAATAAAATGCCGGAATTTGATGCCCCCACCATAATTGACGGGAAATATTCCAATCCCTCACATTTTCCATCCAATGCCTATATGAATTTTTAAACTTTGCAGGATGAAATTGTATGGTATCATTCATTACATTGTCCAAAGCTGGCTTGGCAAGGTCTTCCATTTTTAAGAACCATTGTGCAGAAATCTTAGGTTCAATAACTGCTTTGGTACGTTCTGAAGTTCCAACCTTATGAAAGTATTGCTCTACCTTAAGTAAATGCCCTAATTCTTCAAGTTCTTTGGTAATTTCTTTACGCACCACAAACCTGTCTTTTCCTTTATAATGAAGCCCATGTCCATTCAAAGTAGCATCATCATTAAAAATATCTATTACCTCAAGATTATGCTTTTCTCCTAGATTTTTATCATTCTCATCATGGGCGGGAGTTACTTTTAAACAACCTGTACCGAATTCCATATCAACATATTCATCTTCAATAATCGGGATTACTCTATTAGCAATAGGCACAATAGCTTTTTTGCCTTTTAGGTGTGTAAACCTTTCATCATTTGGATTGATACAAATAGCAGTATCTCCTAAAATGGTTTCCGGACGAGTAGTGGCAATAGTCAAAACATCATCAGAACCCTCTATTTTATAATTTACGTAATATAGATTCCCTGCTTTTTCCTCATAAATAACTTCTTCATCAGAAAGTGTGGTTTTAGCCTCTGGATCCCAATTTACCATTCTGTACCCACGATAGATCAAGCCTTTTTTATACAAATCAACAAAAACCTTTATAACAGAGACTGACATATCTTCATCCATGGTGAATTTGGTTCTATCCCAATCACATGAAGCTCCTAATTTCTTAAGCTGTTCTAAAATAATTCCTCCATGTTTGTGTGTCCAATCCCATGCGTGTTCCAAAAATTCTTCACGAGTAAGATCAGCTTTGTTGATACCTTGCTCCTTCAATTTAGCCACAACTTTAGCTTCAGTGGCAATAGATGCATGGTCTGTTCCGGGCACCCAACAAGCATTTTTGCCCATTAAGCGAGCTTTGCGCACCAAAACATCTTGAATAGTATTATTGAGCATATGCCCCATATGTAATACACCTGTTACATTTGGTGGAGGAATAACTATGGTATAAGGCTCTCTGGAATCTGGATTTGAATGAAAATAATTATTCTTCATCCAGTAATCATACCATTTTTCTTCTACCTTTTTAGCTTCATATTTTGAAGGAATGCTCATATTTTGGAATGGTTTTTGAAACAGTTTGCAAAGTTACAATTATAAGCAATATGCTAAAAATTTAACCGTTATTATTTAATAGTAAAGTAGTATCTTTATACCTCTAAAAATTAGTTGTAAAAATGAAAAAAATTGTTTTCATCCTATTTTTAGGATTAGTAGGTTTGAAATCGTATTCTCAAGAACCTGCAACAGCACAAAAAATTGATGAAAATGCTCCAATCTTCAAGTTTGAAAAAGAGCTATTAGATTATGGAAGTATTGAAAAGGATTCTGATGGAAAAAGAGTTTTTGAGTTTACCAATGTTGGCAAATCTCCTTTAATCATCACTAATATTAAATCCAGTTGCGGATGTACGGTTCCTAAAAGGCCTGAACAACCTATTATGCCAGGCGAAAAAGGACAAATTGAAGTGGTTTATGCAACTCATAAAGTAGGTGTTTTTTCTAAAAGGATAACCATTTTTTCTAATGCTTCTGAACCTACAAAAGTAGTTTCGATAAAAGGAAATGTTAAACCGGAAAGTAGTTTAAGTCTCCTTGAGAGACTCGAAAAGAAAGAAAAAAGCATGTTAGAAAATCAATAATATAAAGTCTGGCTAAGTCCAGACTTTTTTATATCATTTTTTGAAGTGTAAAAGCGTAGGTTAATTCAACCCCATCTCGTTCAATAACCAATCGTATCTGCTTTCCTTCCTTAACGGATAATAAATGTATAATCTCTTCTAATTTATAATCATAAGAAGGTTTTCCGTTCACTTTCAGTAAAATATCATCTACTTTGAGTCCTGCTTTTTCTGCCGGAGAATTTTTTCTGATAACAGCTATCCTGTATGATGGTTTTAAAGAATACACATAACTATATAGTAGCTCAATAGTAGAATGACCTCTTTCATCAGTAGTATCTCCACTCAATAATTTTTGTTGACGTTCAGGGACAATCATACTTCCGTTATGACTTAATTCTATTCCGCTCATATTATGTACAAACGGATCATTAAAATATCTGGAAGGTCTTACAAAAACAATTTTTTTACTTTGATAATCAAATATCACCCTAAATCTTTTAATAATACCTGAGCCAAGACTACCATTTCTTTTTTTATTTCGATAAGCATGTTCTATTGATAAAGAATCCGGATAGGCTACGTTTACTTTATTGAAGGAATATCTGCCAACTTTTAACTCCTCTAACTGACTTCTTTTTCCATGGATATTCCCACTCAAACCTCTACCTAAATAATCATCATAATAATTATCCGGAGCTTTAATTCTATCATCAGAATCTTCAAAAAGCCATAGGGCGTCGCTTCCACCAAGGTCTATTAATAGTTTTACATCCATTTGTTGAGAATTGCCCAAATCAATGTTCAAATCCATATAGGGCTTATCATTGTAAAAATCTAACGGAAACTCTTCACACTTTTTACATTCTATATATTTATAAGCAACAGAGTTATAAAACTTCACTCTATTTGTATTATAATTAATGTCAACAACAAAATCTTCAAATAGTTTTCCTCCAATAATTCCATTTATGGTAATACCCATTTTAGAAGCCAAATCAAATTCTTCACCAGGAATAGCGTACACCAAGTGATTACCATTTACTATACTGCCTATTTTAAAAACATTTTTTGTAGACTTAATGGCATCCATATAATTACCCTCTCCCAACCCTCTTATTCTAACCATTTGAGTGTTTTTTAACTTTAATGAATCCTCAACCGAAAGGTTAAACATTATCGTATTGCCAACTCCGGTATCTAGCAAAAAGTTCAGTTCGCTACCATTAACTTCTACAGGAATTATAATCAAGTTATTGATGAGTTTGAATGTAATAGCTTGAGAATCTCTTCCGTCAATTATTCTAAAAGTATCTTGAGAAAAAGATAAAGTTGTACTAAAAAAAATACAACAAAATATAATTGTTCTGTATATTGATAACAAAATTCTCATTTAAAGGCTATTAAAATTAGGAAATTTTAAAATGAGTTAAAAACTTTTGGCATAATTTTAACTTACAAATTCTACTTAATTTTTACTGGTAATACGGTTAATTTTTTGCAATTTTGCTATTAAATATATTCAATAATGCCAGCAATATCCAACAAGGGCAAATCAATGCCTGAATCACCTATAAGAAAATTAGTTCCTTATGCAGAAGCTGCTAAAAAAAGAGGGACGAAAGTGTATCATTTAAATATCGGTCAACCAGATATAAAAACGCCAAAAGTTGCCCTAGATGCTATTAAAAATAACACTGTAGAAGTATTAGAATACAGCCGTAGCGAAGGTTCGGAAACTTATCGTCAAAAAATTGCTTCATACTATCAAAAAAAACACATCAATGTAAGCGCTACTGATATTATAGTTACCACCGGAGGTTCGGAAGCGTTGCTTTTTGCGCTGGGTACTATAGCCGACGTTAGTGATGAAATTATAATTCCTGAGCCTTTTTATGCAAATTATAATGGTTTTGCAACAGCTTCGGGTGTTAAAGTAGTTCCGGTTATCTCAAAGATTGACGATAATTTTGCCTTACCTCCTATTGAAGAATTCGAAAAACTAATCACTCCAAAAACAAAAGCTATTTTAATATGTAATCCCGGCAATCCTACAGGATACCTTTACTCTAAAGAGGAAATTAATAAATTGGCTGAGATAGTAAAAAAACATGATCTTTTCTTAATTTCTGATGAAGTTTACAGAGAATTCGCTTATGAAGGAGCCAAGCATGTTTCCATTATGGAAGATGAAAGTTTAGCAGAACATGCCATTATGATAGATTCGGTTTCTAAACGTTACAGTATGTGTGGTGCACGTATCGGTTATATTGTTTCAAAGAATAAGCAAGTTATTTCTACAGCATTGAAATTTGCACAAGCACGTTTATCGCCACCTACCTATGCTCAAATTGCCAGCGAAGCAGCATTAGAAACTCCTCAAAGTTATTTTGATGAAGTTATCCATGAATATGTTGACAGAAGAAATACGCTTGTAGCTGAATTGGAAAAAATAGACGGTGTAAAAGTGGCCAAACCAAGAGGAGCTTTTTATTGTATTGTTGAGCTTCCTGTTAAAAATGCTGATGATTTTGCCCAATGGTTGTTAGAAAAATTTGAATATAATGGCGAAACGGTAATGGTAGCCCCAGCAGCCGGTTTCTATTCAACTCCCGGTATTGGATTGAATCAAGTTCGCATAGCCTATGTACTTAAAAAAGAGGATCTTATTAAATCAGTAAACATCATCAAAGAAGCACTAAAACAATACAACAATTAGATGAAAGTGCTGTACAATACATCGCTAAAATCGTATAATACTTTTGGAATTGATGTAAAAGCAAAAACCTTTGTTGAAATTACTTCTGAAAAGGAGTTAATAGATGCTTTAGATCAGTTTAGGGATGAAGATAAACTTGTCTTGGGTGGTGGTAGCAATATGCTACTGACCAAAGATGTTGAAAGTGTTGTGTTCCATCTTAATAGTAAAGGAAAAGAAATCCTTAAAGAAGATGAAAATACCATTTTAGTCAAAGCTTCTGCTGGCGAAAACTGGCATAGTCTTGTTCTTTGGTGTATTGAAAAAAATTATGGTGGCTTAGAAAATTTATCATTGATTCCAGGTAACGTAGGCACCTCGCCAATACAAAATATTGGAGCTTATGGTGTTGAATTAAAGGATGTTTTTTATAGCTGCGAAGCCATTCATACTAAAACACTAAAAAAACATACTTTTTCTAAAGAAGAATGTAAATTTGGCTATCGAGAGTCGATTTTTAAAACTACTGAAAAAGGGAATTACATCATCACAAATGTAACCTTTCAACTCACCAAAAAAAATCATACTTTAAATACTTCTTACGGTGTTATAGAAGAAGTTTTAACTCAAAAAAATATTGCCTCGCCAACCATTAAAGATATATCTGATGCTGTTATTAGTATTCGGCAAAGTAAGTTGCCAGACCCTAAAGAAATAGGCAACAGTGGTAGTTTCTTTAAAAATCCTGTAATTTCTGAAAAAGATTTTCAACATTTTATAACTGCCAATCCAAACGCTCCTTTTTATAAAGCAGGAGACAATTATAAAATACCAGCCGGTTGGCTTATTGAACAATGTGGCTTTAAAGGGAAACGCTTTGGAGATGCCGGTGTACATGCTAAACAGGCTTTGGTATTGGTTAATCATGGAGAGGCCACAGGCAAAGAAATCTTTGAGTTGTCACAAAAAATACAGCAGACGGTTTTTGAAAATTTTGGTATTAAAATTGAAACTGAGGTTAATATTATTTAAATAAAAAAATTCAGCTTAAAGCGGAATTTTCATCTATTATAAAACACATTTTTAATCCTTCCCTAAAATATATTTCCAAAGAACTGCCCCTAAAATACCTCCTAATATTGGCGCCACAATAAAGAGCCATAGTTGAGAAAGTGCATCGCCACCTACAAATAAAGCTGGCCCTATACTACGTGCAGGATTTACAGAAGTTCCAGTGATTGGAATGCCTACTATATGAATCATTGTTAATGCCAAACCAATGGCAATACCGGCAAATTTTCCAGGCGCATCTTTATGAGTAGCTCCAAAAATTACCAATAAGAAAATAGCTGTTAGCACAACTTCAGCAATAAAAGCCGCAGACATACCATAACCAGCAGGAGAGCCTGAACCATAACCATTTTGGCCTAATCCATTGGCAGTTATATCATACCCCACAAGTCCTTGAGCAATAAGATATAATACTCCGGCACCTAAAATAGCGCCAATAATTTGAAAGATAATGTACCCTCCGGCATCCTTACCACTAATCTTCCCTGCAAATAACATTGCAACAGTAATAGCAGGGTTAATATGGCATCCGGATATTGCTCCAATGGCATAAACCATAGTTAAAACAGCAATACCAAATGCAAAGGAAATCCCTAAAAAACCAACATTGCCTCCGGCTATAACAGCACTTCCGCAACCAATAAACACGAGGACAAATGTACCCAACATTTCAGCTAAAAATTTTTTCATAACGTTTAGATTTAATTGATTATACATCTTAAAAATAATGAATAAACTGTTTAGTAGTATCTCTTACCCCTCTTTTATTGCGATTTATTGACAGCACTAGCTCAAAAAATAGTTATCTTTGTACAAAATTTTGAAGATGAAACTTTTCTTGTTGACTTTAGGATTATTAGCATTGGCTTTTGCAGGAATCGCTATTAAAATATGGGCAAAAAAAGATGGTAAATTTGCCGGAACTTGTGCTAGTCAAAATCCACATTTAAACAAAGACGGACAAGCTTGCGGTTATTGCGGTAAAGTGCCTGAACAATTCCATACATGCAAAAATGACCATCCTGAACAAAAAAAATTCGGGATAAAAAATATCAATTAGAGTACCTTTCTTTTTTATATTTACTGATCTATCAAGATCATTCACAAACTATAAGAACCTAATATTATGCTACTTACTGCATTATTTTACATTTTTATTGCAGTAGTATGTACTCAATTGGTTTATTTTCTTCTTTTTATAAAAACTTCAACTATACCACAATCAAAGGAAGTTGTTCAGCAACCTGTATCAATTATTATTGCTGCTAGAAATGAAGCAGAGAACCTTCAAAAAAATCTACCTTTAATTCTAAAACAAAACCATCCTCTATTTGAAATAATTGTAATAAATGATGGTTCTGCTGATAAAACCCTTGAAGTTCTCGATCAATTTTCAAATGATCATCATAATTTAAAAGTTATATCTGTTGAAGGTTCTACCGGAAACAAAAAAAATGCTTTACAAAAGGGTATTGAAAACGCAACCTATGAATTATTGCTTTTTACGGATGCTGATTGTAGACCTTTTTCCAATAACTGGATTAGAGAAATGGCTGCACAATTTAAAGGTCAAACACAAATAGTGTTGGGTTATGGAGCTTACGAAAAAATTAAAAATTCTTTTTTTAACAAACTTATCCGTTACGAAACGTTGCTTACTGCCATGCAATATTTTTCGTATGCTGCCATTGGCTTCCCATATATGGGTGTTGGCAGAAATTTGGCTTATACAAAAAGTCTTTTTAACAACTTTGACGGTTTTAGTTCACATCAACATATAAAATCTGGAGATGATGACCTGTTAATAAACGCAGTAGCAACACCTTCAAATACAGCAATTTGTGTTTCAAAAGACAGTTTTACAATTTCTACTCCTAAAACCAATTTCAGTAAATGGTTTAAACAAAAAAGGAGGCACATAACTACGGCTCCTCAATATAAATTTATTCACAAAATACTGCTCGGATTATTCTACTTATCACAACTATTGTTCTGGTTCTTAGCAATATTGTTACTGAGCTTTTCGTTTAAATGGCAACTGGTTTTAGCAGTAATGGCTATCAGATTTATGTTGCAATACATAATTTACGGAATGCATGGTAAAAAATTTAACGAAAAAGATCTTATACTGTTTTTCCCATTATTAGATATATCGTTGATTTTTATCCAGTTGGCACTGTTCATCAGTAATTTGATCTCTAAACCTAAAACATGGTAGTGTAAATGAGTATTACAGAAATCATTCAAAAAGCAAAAAAAGGTGATGAACCATCATTCACTTATCTATTGAATACTTACTGGAAAGATGTGTTTCGTTTTATTCTGAGCAAAGCAAATGATGAAAACGAGGCAGAAGACCTCACCATTATAACCTTTGCCAAAGCTTTTGACAAAATTGCTTCTTACGATGAAAACTATGAATTTAAAACATGGTTACTTTCTATTGCCAACAATTTGCATATCGATCAGTTTAGAAAACAAAAAACCGAAACAATTTCTATAAACAAAACAGAATCAGAAGTTTACAGAGTTAAGGATGAGGAACCTTCTCCCGTTGATAAACTTATCATTGAACAGAATTTGGCGCAATTGCTTTCGTACATCAAACAACTCAAACCTCATTATCAGGAAATGATTAACATGCGTTTCTTCCAAGAAATGAGCTATAAAGAAATGGCGAAGGAATTAAATGAACCTATGAGCAACATTAAAGTTAAACTACTGAGAGCCAAAAAATTACTAGCAGAAATAATTACCAAAGAAGATTCCTGATTTTTTAGTATTTTTCACATCAGTTTTATCAACTCAAAACATGAAAAATAACTGGCTAACATCTTTAGGGCCCGGTTTATTATTTGCAGGGGCGGCCATAGGCGTATCACATTTAGTACAATCAACACGGGCCGGAGCTGATTTTGGCTTCGGACTACTTTGGGCATTAATACTGGTTAATATTTTTAAATATCCGTTCTTTCAATACGGGCCCAGATATGCCATGGCCACCGGAGAAAGCCTCATTGATGGCTATCATAAACTTGGCAAAGGCGTTTTAGTCATGTACTTTATCATAACTTTTGCTACCATGTTTACCATTCAGGCAGCAGTTACTATTGTTACTGCCGGTTTGGCAGCCAATTTGTTCGGCATAACCACCAATGCCACTACATGGAGTATCATTATCACCATTGTTTGTTTTGTTCTATTACTGATAGGAAAATATAAGTTGCTTGATAGAGTGATAAAACTCATCATCATTATACTTACGCTAAGTACATTGATTGCTGTTAGCGTTGCAGCATTCAATAACACACAACCGTTGGAGTTCACACAAATTTTCCCTAGCGGAACTATTGAAATTACTTTTTTAATTGCCTTTTTGGGATGGATGCCTGCTCCGTTAGATATTTCGGCATGGCACTCCCTTTGGGCATTAGAAAAGCAAAAAGATAATCATCAAAACTACGATACCAAAAAATCTATTTTTGATTTTAATGTAGGTTTTATCGGAACACTCTTGTTGGCTATTTGTTTTGTGGCCTTAGGCACTTTTGTAATGTATCATTCGGGTATGCAATTCGACAATAGTGCCGGTAAATTTGCACAACAGCTCATCAATTTATATACGGAGAATTTAGGTAGTGGCACTTCTATTTTTATTACCGTTGCAGCCTTTACTACCATGTTCAGCACAACATTGACAACGTTGGACGCCTCACCAAGATCTATGGCCAGAACCACGGAACTATTGTTTCAAAAAAACATAAAAGGTAACTATATAGGGTGGATCGTATTGCTATCTATCGGTACCATCATCATTTTAACATTGTTTATCTCTAATATGAAAGTGATGATAGAAATAGCTACCATTATATCATTTTTAACGGCACCATTCTATGCCATTGCCAATTTTATATTGATATCCAGTAAGCACACTCCCAAAGAGTGGCATCCATCAACTGCTATGAAAGTGTTTAGCTACTTGGGTATTATTTTCCTTATTGGATTTAGTATCTGGTACCTGATGAATTTGTAACTTTGCACCTTAAAATGAAATCATGGCTGAAGAGAATGTAATAATCCCTGAAAAAAAACCAAAATGGCTTCGTGTTAAACTACCCGTTGGTAAAAAATACACCGAGCTGAGAGGATTGGTTGATAAATATAAACTTCACACCATTTGCACCAGCGGTAGCTGCCCTAACATGGGTGAATGCTGGGGAGAAGGTACAGCTACTTTTATGATCTTAGGGAATATTTGTACACGCTCCTGTGGATTTTGTGGGGTGAAGACCGGCAGACCGGAAACAGTAGATTGGGAAGAACCGGAGAAAGTGGCTCAGTCTATCAAGATTATGAATATAAAACATGCCGTTATTACTTCGGTTGACCGTGATGATCTGAAAGACGGAGGCTCCATTATTTGGGCAGAAACTGTAAATGCTGTTAGGCGTATCAGTCCGGGAACCACTATGGAAACATTGATACCTGATTTTCAATTAATTCATAAGAATATTGACCGTATTGTAGCAGTGGCTCCAGAAGTTGTTTCACACAACATGGAAACAGTACGCAGATTAACACGAGAAGTACGCATACAAGCTAAATACGACAGAAGTTTGGATGTATTAAAGTATCTAAAAGAAAGTGGTGTTAACCGTACCAAAAGCGGCATTATGCTAGGGTTGGGCGAAAAAGAAGAAGAAGTACTCCAAACTATGGAAGACCTTAAAAATGTTAATGTAGATGTAGTAACTATAGGGCAATATTTACAACCCAGCAAAAAACATTTGCCTGTAAAAGAGTTCATTACCCCTGAACAGTTTAAGAAATATGAAACAATAGGGTTGGATATGGGCTTTAGGCATGTAGAAAGCGGTGCGTTGGTACGCTCTTCTTATAAAGCACAAAAGCATATACTGTAACAGAAATTAACAGGTTTATAACACTATTTAACAAACCGTTAACCTAACTCATACAATTTTGGCATACAAATTGCCGTTATAGTATTGAAGCAAAAGCTAGTAAGTTTTGTTTTCATTGTATAAATTATTTGAGTTAGTTAAAAGAAAAGAGCGCCTTTGGGCGCTTTTTTTATGGGTTTATCTTCTTTTTTAATGTTTTATAGCATTTCTAAAATAGAAATATAGTTACCTTAGTAACGATATATAATTGTTGTGGTTAATGTAAAAAAACCGA
>JAGQYU010000146.1 GCA_020435885.1 Flavobacteriaceae bacterium | reverse complement strand
TCTTATCTCTTCCTAAATTTGACACAGCATATACCACATCAGGATTTTCAAAATCGAAGAACTGTGGAGCTAATGTTTGTTTAAAGTCAGTAGTAATAACTTCTTCAAAAGGTTTATCTTCTGACTCTCTGTAAAGAATAGAAGTATCTACACCATTAGTTACATATGCCAAACGTAATTTACCATCATGGTCGGTTTGCCAACCTGTAATATTACCTGGGTTTTCATATAACAATTTCATTTCTCCGGTTTTGATATTTATCCTATAGGGATCGAAAACCTGAGGAATTCTTTTGTTCAATCCAACAATCATTTCATCTTCATTATCTTCCAGATCATCAATAATTTGGGCTCTTACACCATCAAAAGGAGTTAAGTCTTTTTCATTGCTACCATCTTTATCAACAGCAAACAGATGGAAGTTTTCATTACCACCTTTATCTCTTATGTAAACTAATCTGTTATCATTAGCCCAAAAATATCCGGCAAGGTCACGGTCAGTTACACTAGTAACTCTGGTAACAGAATCACTATCAAATTTTCTAACATGAATGTTCATTCTACTTTCATAAGGCGCTAAATACGCAATAAACTCTCCATTAGGAGATAACCTAAAAGTGCGTTGTTCAGAGTTTTTAAAGAAATCTTCAACAGGAATCGTTGGAGGAGGGGTCAATGCGGTTTCTTGGTCGCTTTTTTTATCTTCTTTACATGCTATTACAATCAAAAGAATAATAAAAAGCATCGATACTTTTTTCATTGATTAAAATTTTAGTTATTCAAATATGACGTTTAAGTTACTAAAAAGTTACAGTTAATCAAGTTATATCTTTAAATACTTTTTATGCAAGACTAGAATAAAGTAATTTGTTATCTTTGGTTACAATTAATTATCAATTTAAACTTATGAAATTACTTGAAAATAAAACGGCAATTATTACCGGAGCTACAAGAGGTATTGGTAAGGGAATTGCTGAAGTTTTCGCAAAGAATGGTGCTAATATAGCTTTTACTTATAGCTCTTCGGTCGAGGCAGCTAAAGCGTTAGAAAATGAATTGATTGCACTAGGTGTCAAAGCAAAAGGATATCAATCCAATGCTGCTAATTATGAAGCTGCTCAACAATTGGCTGATGATGTTTTAAAAGAATTTGGTACTATTGATATTTTAGTTAACAATGCCGGAATTACAAAAGATAATTTATTGATGCGTATTTCTGAAGAAGATTTTGATAAAGTATTGGAAGTAAACTTAAAATCAGTCTTCAATCTTACAAAAGCTGTAATACGTCCAATGATGAAACAACGTGGAGGCTCTATTATTAATATGAGCTCCGTTGTGGGAGTGAAAGGAAATGCTGGGCAGTCTAACTATGCAGCATCTAAAGCCGGTATTTTAGGGTTTACCAAGTCTATTGCATTAGAATTAGGCTCAAGAAATGTACGTTGTAATGCCATTGCACCCGGTTTTATAGAAACTGAAATGACCGGAGTATTACCCGAAGAAACCGTAAAAATGTGGAGAGATGCCATTCCACTAAAAAGAGGAGGAACTCCTGAAGATGTGGCTAATGCATGTGTTTTTTTAGCTTCAGACATGTCAGCATATGTAACAGGCCAAACCTTGAACGTTGATGGAGGAATGTTAACGTAAGGCAACTTATCTATTACAATGACAACCAGCTCATTAATATATATTTTAATAGCGGCCATCATAGCTTTTATGGTGGCTTTTTTTCAATATTACAAAAAGAAGAAAGAAACTAATTATATATTGCTGGGAATAAGGGCTTTGTCAGTTTTTGCTATACTACTATTATTGATAAATCCCAAAGTAAAAAAAACTGAACTAACAAACATAAAACCGGTTTTAAATGTATTAGTTGATAATTCACAATCTATACGTTTTTCGAATGAGGTAAATTCTGTAAATGATATCCTAAATACACTAAAAAGTGATAACTCTCTTCAAGATAATTTTGATATAAATTTTTATGCTTTCTCTGATGATCTGTCTGTTAAAGACTCCTTTGATTTTAATGATAGTCAAACAAACATTCTCAAGAGTCTCAGTTCTTTAAAGAAGATCAATAAAGAGAATGGCGCAACTATTTTGCTGACTGACGGCAATCAGACTTATGGTACAAACTATGAGTTTTTTACCGATAAAAACCCTATATACCCAATAGTTTTAGGTGATACAACTCACTATAATGATATACGGATTTTGCAAGTCAATGTAAATTCTTATGCTAACCTTAATAATAAATTTCCTGTAGAAGTTTTTATCCAATATGAGGGAAATGAATCAGTTTCAAAGGTTTTTAGCGTAAGAGAAAATACAACTACAGTGTATCAAGAAAAATTGAATTTCTCTAAAAATGATAACACTAAAAGGGTTGAGTTCTATTTGAATGCCAATTCTGTAGGAATTCACCATTATTATTGTAGTATTGAAAGATTGTCTAATGAAAAAAATACATCGAACAATCAAAAGCATTTTACCGTAGAAGTAATTGATGAACAGGCAAAAATTTTAATTCTTAGTGATGTAATTCATCCTGATTTAGGGATGTTGAAGAGATCAATAGAAACAAATAAGCAACGAAAAGTTTATGTAGAAAATAATTTAAATAAGAATATTCAATTAAATGATTACCAGCTAGTAATACTATATCAGCCAACTAATAAGTTTAAAGAAATACTAGCAAAACTTATTACAGAAAAACATAATTTTCTATTAATTACCGGTACTTCAACAGATTGGCAATTCTTAAATAGCTCACAGCCGTATCTTAAAAAAAATTACATAAACAGAACAGAAGAGTATAATGCAAATTTCAATCCATCATTTGATGAATTTTTACTGGATGATATTGATTTTTCTGACTTACCTCCGTTAGAAGATATATTTGGCAGTATTGAATTTTCAGTTCCTGCAAAAACTATTTTATTTCAAAATATTCAAGGGTTTAACTTTGATTCTCCTTTGCTAACCACATTTTCTGATACAGATGTTAAAAGAGCTGTTCTTTTTGGTGAAAATAGCTGGAAGTGGCGTATGGAAACCTACACCAAAAACAAATCGTACCAAAAGTTTGATGAATTTTTATCAAAATTGATACAATATTTATCGCAAAACAAAAAGATGGATAGGATAGAGGTGCAATACGAGCCTATTGTATACGCCAATGCAGATATTCTTTTTAAGGCTCAATATTTTGATGCTAATTATGTGTTTGATCCTAATGCTACTTTACTATTGAAGATTTATAATTCTAAAAATGAATTAGTTAAACAACAACCTTTATCACTAAAAAATAATACATACATCAGTTCGGTTCCAGGCATGGAAGCAGGTTCCTACACATTCCAATTAACTTCCGGTACAAACGAAAAAAAATCAGGAAGTTTTACAGTTTTAGATTACAGCATTGAACAACAGTTGCTAACCTCTAATATGGATGGATTGACAAAACTAGCCTTAAATACCAAGGGGAAAACATATTATAAAGATCAGATAAACAATCTTTTAGAAGAATTTAAAAACTCATCACTGTTTCCAGTCACTCAAAAAAGTACTGAGAAAATATCATCATTAATAGATTGGAAATGGCTATTGTTTTTACTAGTTTTATTGCTTAGTTTAGAATGGTTTATTAGAAAATACAAAGGACTTATATAAATTTAAAATAAAAATCATGAGTACAAATCAACTACAATTTCCAAAAATTGGATTACCAATAATTATATTAGGAATCATAATAATAATCTTTTTATCAAAATCAATTGTTACCATTGATGCAGGTGAAGCCGGTGTGCTATGGAAGCGTTTTGACGATGGTGTAGTTACAGACGGACCTCCTTTAGAAGAAGGTTTTCATGTAGTTGCTCCTTGGAATAAAGTCTATGTTTATGAAGTGAGACAGCAAGAGGTATTTGAAAAAATGGATGTTCTTTCCTCAAATGGACTAGATATTAAATTGGATGCATCTGCATGGTTTCAGCCTAAGTATGAAGAGTTGGGCAAACTTCATAAAGAAAAGAGTGAACAGTATAAAGAAAGAATATTATTGCCCGCTATCCGCTCAGCTGCGCGTAGCGTTGTAGGACGTTATACTCCTGAACAATTGTATTCAAGTAAGAGAGATGCTATTCAAGTTGAAATTTTTGAAGAGACCAAAAAAATTGTTGATAATCAGTACATTCAACTAAATTCAATTTTAATTAGAGATGTTACTTTACCGCCAACCATTAAAGAGGCTATTGAACGGAAATTGAAACAAGAACAAGAGGCGTTGGAGTATGAATTTAGATTAGAAAAAGCCAGTAAAGAAGCTGAACGTCAGCGAATTGAAGCACAAGGTAAAGCAGATGCTAATAAGATATTAAGCGCTTCACTTACTGATAAAATATTAAAGGATAAAGGAATTGAAGCAACGTTAGAATTGGCAAAATCTGGAAATTCAAAAGTTGTTGTTGTTGGAAGTGGAAATGATGGGTTACCTTTAATACTAGGAAATAATTAGAAAATAAAAATCCCCGAAACATTTCGGGGATTTTTGTTAATTTTCTTTTGTGTTTACGTGTATCTTTTCTTTAGTAACTGTACCCTTTTTAATGGCACGGTAATTTTCATAACATTCCAATACAGCTTCTATAATTTGTAAATCACTTGCCTTTTTAATGAAATTATTTGAATAATTACAATCCTTCAAAAGATCATTCAGTTCCTTTCTGCTCATATCCATATAATCCATTAAGATCTCTCTACTGTATTTTTCTTCCATCATATCTCTAAGCTGGTCTTCTTCCTTTAACTTTTTCAACTTTTTAAGCTCTTTAGGGCGTTTACCAAACTTATTATACCAAAAGTCGATTGGATTGAAAATAGCGCTACCTACCGTAGTATACTCCTGTTTAACAGGCCTGCCAATCTCGTAGGTTTGAGGTAGTCCTTCAATGTGGATTCTATTGTATTTATCCATTGGTACATTTTTAGCATCAATTTCTAACACACCGATCAAGTTATGAGCTTTAACAGTTACTTCTTCTATATCAACTGTTTTTTCATGGATAGCAATTTCCAGTTCGTTTCCTTTTAAAAGGTCGTTAGTAACCTTCAATTTAATGGATTGAAAACCTACATACGATATAAAAAGCGTGTCGTTTGCCTGTGCACTGATAGCAAATTCACCCTTTCTATTGGTTATAGTACCCGTAACTAAGTTCAAATTAAGAATATGAGCACTTTCTAAAGGTTTTTTGTCAGTAACGCTTACAATTCTTCCTCGCAATTTTTTAATAGAGTCTTGTTCTTTTT
>JAGQYU010000145.1:4628-7090 GCA_020435885.1 Flavobacteriaceae bacterium | reverse complement strand
CGTTTTGATGCACAGCTCTATTTTGCAAATACCAGTTTCTTTAAGGATAAGATACAAGAATTTGCCGATGAAAAAGGAGAACAGCTAAAACTGATAATAATTGATGGCGAAAGCCTAAATAATCTAGATAGTAGTGCTATTTATACACTTCATGAAGTGGTAAACTACTTCAAAAGAAAAGATATAGACATTGCTTTTACAGGCCTTAAAGGACCGGTTAGGGACAGAATGACCAAATCTGGCTTTGTAGAATATGTTGGCCGCAATTTCTTTTTTATGAGTATTCAGGAAGCCGTTGATAATTACAAAGCAAAGGCCATAGACGACTTTTCTAAGAATAAATTTGGCAAATATGTTAGACAATCTAATAAATAATTGTTAAATTAGTTTTATATGTAACTCAAGTTACATAGCTAAAAATTGATTTTTACTAAATTTATGTTCTGTATCGTTATTAAATATTAAAATAACAGATTAAAAAATTATTAATTAAATAATATAGGGTATGAAAGTAGAACAATTATTTACAGGCTGTCTTGCCGAAATGGCTTATTATATTGAGTCTAACGGAGAAGCGGCAGTTATTGACCCACTAAGAGAAACTGATCCATATATCAGAATGGCTGATGCTGATAATGCTAAGATAAAATACGTTTTCTTAACACATTTTCATGCAGATTTTGTTTCCGGGCAATATGATCTAGCTCAAAAAACAGGTGCAAAAATTATTTTTGGGCCTAACGCTAAAGCGGAATATGAAATTTATAATGGTAAAGATGGAGAAGAATTTCCGTTAGGAGGAGGTAAAATCACATTACTTCACACTCCGGGGCATACCATGGAATCATCATCCTACTTAATAACTGATGAGAAAGGCAACACTCCATATGTTTGTACTGGTGACTGTTTGTTTATTGGGGATGTTGGCCGTCCGGATTTGGCTGTTAAACAAGGTCAATTAACAGAAAAAGACTTGGCAAGCCATTTATATGATTCATTACGTAATAAAATTATGACCTTGCCGGATGATATCATTGTTTACCCAAATCACGGGGCAGGCTCGGCTTGTGGTAAGAATATGAGTTCTGAAACTTTCGACACATTAGGTAATCAAAAGAAAACAAACTATGCGTTGAGAGCTGATATGACCAAAGAAGAATTTATCAAAGAAGTTACTACCGGTCTAAAACCACCACCACAATACTTCCCTAACAATGTTAGAATGAATAAATCTATCAACACTAGTATTGATGAGGTTTTACATAAAGGTACAACACCATTACATCCTGAAACATTTAAGGATATGAGTGAAATGAAAGATGTTCTTGTGGTTGATACCCGTACAAAAGAGGCTTACGCAGAAGAAGGAACAGTACCTGGAGCTTGGTATATAGGTATTGATGGTAACTTTGCACCTTGGGTAGGTGCCCTTATTAGAGATATTAATCAAAAAATTATCTTTATAGGTGATGAAGCACGTATCAACGAAATAGTAACTCGTTTTTCAAGGGTTGGATATGATAACACACTTGGATATTTAGAAGGCGGTATTGCTAATTGGAAAGCTCATGGGTTAGAAGTAGATGCTATAGGCTCTATATCTGCGGCCAAATTTGCTGATTTATTAGCTAAAGGTGAAATGGAAGTAGCATTAGATGTTCGTAAAGAATCTGAATATCTTTCTGAACATGTGGTAGGTGTTGATAATTTCCCGTTAGATTGGATACATCAAAATTTTGCAGAAATTAATCCTGATAAAGAATACTTTTTACACTGTGCCAGCGGTTATAGATCATTGATTGCTGCATCTATTTTTATGGCCAATGGTGTTAAAAAAGTAACGGATGTTAGAGGTGGTTTCAACGATTTAAGAGAAACCAACGCTCCTTTAACAGAATACGTTTGTCCAACAACACTGTTATAATTCAATAAATGTAATTTCAAAGAGAGGGGGTTAATTTAATAACTCCCTTTTTTGTTTTTTAAGGTAACTTAAGTTACGGGTTTTTTATAAGGTAATAATACTTTTGTTTCAAATTTTAAACAGACGATGAGTGTAAACATAAAATTGCTAATGATATTATTTATTGCAATTACGCAATTAAACTGTAAGCAAAAAGAAGGATCTGACAATCAGAATGGTAGTGTTGAAGTTGTTACTCCTACAGATTTTAAGGAAAAGTCTAAAGACCAGCTAATTATTGATATAAGAACGCCACAAGAATTTCGACAAGGATATATTGAAGGAGCTGTAAATATCAATTATTTTGATAGAGATTTTTTGGAGAAAATCTCACAATATGATAAATCAAAACCCATATTTGTTTATTGCAGATCGGGTAATCGTACTTCCTCTGCTTCTCGAAAGATAGCAGCATTGGGTTTTGAAAAAGTGTATGACCTCCAAGGAGGAATACTAAATTGGATGAGAAATAATAATCAAATAGTAAAAAAATGATCAT
>JAGQYU010000145.1:2014-4551 GCA_020435885.1 Flavobacteriaceae bacterium | reverse complement strand
TCTGAAGTACTTACCGAAGAAAAGAAACAAGAGTATATTACTAAAGGAAAGGATATTGCACAGTCAAGTTTTAAAGCTTTGAGTGGCAAATTAACTGAACAAATGAAAGCCGGAGGCCCAAAACAGGCCATTCCTTTTTGTAATGTAGAAGCGATGCCTTTAACGGATAGTTTATCAAAAGAGTACAATGTTTCTATTAAAAGGACTTCTGATAAATTCAGAAATCCCAAAAACGAACCTACACAACGTGAGTTGGAGGTTATTACTAATTATAAAGATCAAAAATCTAAAGGAGCGTTTTTAGAACCTATAGTTGAAGAAAGTGCTGATAAAAAAGTACATTTTTATGCTCCCATCCTTATCAGTAACAAATGTTTGGCTTGCCACGGCAAATTAGAAGAAACACTAAAAGTTCAAACAGATTCTATTATCAAATCATTATACCCAAATGACTTAGCCACAGGTTATGGAGATGAAGAATTAAGAGGCATTTGGAGTATTACATTTAACAAATAAAATTATGGCAAAAGTAGTTGTGCTAGGTGCAGGTATATCAGGCCATACAGCGGTTTCATATTTAAGTAAGTACTTAAAAAAAGGACATGAAGTTGTAATGGTTTCGCCTAATAGTAATTTCCAATGGATACCTTCCAATATTTGGGTGGGCGTTGGGTTAATGACCCCAGATCAGGTGAAGTTCAAACTGGCACCTGTCTATAAAAAGATGGGTGTGGTCTACAAACAGGCAATGGCTGTTTCTATTCACCCTGAAGGGGATGCAGAGCATAATAAAGGTTACGTAACCATTAAATATGTTACAGGTGATGATAAAGACAAAGAAGAAAAAGTAACCTATGATTTTTTGGTGAATGCCACAGGTCCAAAGCTAAACTTTGAAGCTACTGAAGGGCTTGGTCCACATAAATTTACAGAATCAGTTTGTACGTATGACCATGCTGCCCATGCATGGGAAAAATTACAGGAATCTTTCAAAAAAATGGAAAATGGCCAAAAACAGACCTTTTTGGTAGGTACGGGTCATCCGCTAGCTACGTGTCAAGGAGCTGCTTTTGAGTATATTCTCAATATAGCTTTCGAGATCAAAAAAAGAAAATTGATGCATTTGGCTGAGATGTGGTGGATATCCAACGAATATGAATTGGGTGATTTTGGAATGGGTGGGGCCTATGTTAAACGCAATGGTTATGTAACTCCAACAAAAATATTTACTGAATCTATTTTAAAGGAATATGGTATAGATTGGATTAAAAGAGCCGGAGTTACTAAAGTAGAAGAAGGCGTTGTACATTATGAAACCTTGGATGGTGAGTTTAAAACAAAAGAGTTCGATTTTGCTATGCTTATCCCCGGTTTTGCCGGAGCAGGAATGAAAGCATTCAATAAGCAAGGCGATGATATCAGTTCTGAAGTATTTGCTGCCAACGGCATGATGAAAGTTGATGCAGATTATACCCCAAAATCTTATGAAGAATGGAAAGCTGAAGATTGGCCATCAACATATCAAAGTATAAAATATGATAATGTTTACGCTGCTGGCATAGCATTTGCCCCGCCTCATGGCATGTCTAAACCAATGGAGAGCCCTAATGGCACTAAGATATTTCCTACACCGCCAAGAACGGGAATGCCTTCTGGGGTAATTGGTAAGATTGTGGCTCAAAATATTGCTCATTCTATTAAAAAAGGTAAGATAGAACATCCGCACCAAGCCTCAATGGCAAGGATGGGCGCTGCATGTATCGTTTCCGCAGGTTATGGAATAAGAAAGGGGCAGGCTGCTGTGATGACAGTTAACCCGATAGTTCCGGATTGGGAAAAATATCCAAAATGGGGAAGAAATATAGATGACACAGTTGGTGTTGTAGGTACTGCTGGGCATTGGATGAAATTATTTATGCACCATATGTTCTTGTATAAAGCAAAGGCAAAACCTTTTTGGTGGTTAATACCTGAATAGTTATATTAAAAATTAGTAATTTTATAGTATGAAAAAAGAAGTAGATAAAACCGTTCCATATAGTAATATGTCTTTTGGTACTGAACCTACAAAAATGGTTCGTTTTATGAGGAGTTTCTTTTTATATCAAATATTCAACTTCTTTAAATTGAATTTAAAAATAATGCGAATTGTGGTTGGAGGCCACTCTTAGGATTAATCTAAACTTAAAAAATAATATTATGGCAACTATTGAAATATTAAACCTAAAATGTGGAGGTTGTGCTAACACTGTAACCAAAGGGTTACTTACTGTTGAAGGGGTTAAAGATGTTTCTGTTGATCTTGATGCATCGAAAGTAACAGTAGATACTGATGATGAACAAGTATTGGAAAAAGTAAAACATAAACTTTCATCAATGGGCTATCCTGAAGTGGGTGAAGCCAACACAATGCTCCATAAAGCTAAATCATTTGTAAGCTGTGCCAGTGGCAGAATGAGCAAATAAATGAAAAATACTAATCTAAATCTTACTGATTACTTAGCTTTAGAGAGAACCAGATTAGCAAATGAACGCAC
>JAGQYU010000145.1:0-1954 GCA_020435885.1 Flavobacteriaceae bacterium | reverse complement strand
TTTTAAGTGATATTAAAATTATTGGATACTACTTGCTTGTTGTGGCTCCAATATTGTTGTTAATAGGAATTCTGCGTTTCTTTTATGTGAGAAGGCAATTAAGAAAACATTACAAATAAACTAATAGCAACATGGCATCTTTTAATGAGTTGGTAAATCAGGCAAAACCTGTATTGGTTGATTTTTCTGCAGAATGGTGTGGCCCATGCAAAGCAATGGCTCCTATTTTAAAGGAAGTAAAAGCCACATTAAAAGAAAATATTTCCATCATTAAAATAGATGTTGACAAAAATCCAAAGGTAGCTGCTCAATTTCAAATAAGAGGAGTTCCTACACTTATACTGTTTAAACAAGGTAAGCAAGTTTGGCAGCAATCTGGGGTAGTGCCTGCTAATCAATTGGTTCAAATTCTTAACAATTACATGTAATGTAAGTTGCAGGTCTTTTCTATAAAAGGTTATACCTTTACTAAAAATTTTCACTAATGGAAGACATGCTTTTTTATGATAGGATTCAATTCGCATTCACTATCACTTTCCATTATTTATTTCCACAACTTACTATGGGGCTATCATTGATGATAGTCTATTTTAAGTGGAAATTTTTAAGAACAGATGATGTAAAATACAATGATGCGGCCAAATTTTGGATGAAGATCTTTGCATTGAACTTTGCCATGGGGGTTGTTACAGGAATTCCAATGGAGTTTCAGTTTGGTACCAACTGGGCAAAATTCTCTGAACTCACAGGTGGAATTATTGGGCAAACTCTAGCCATGGAAGGGATGTTCTCTTTCTTTTTAGAGTCTTCGTTTTTAGGATTATTTTTATTCGGCGAAAAGCTGTTGGGGCACAGACTTCACTTCTTAACAGGTTTTTTAGTATTTCTGGGTTCATGGGCTAGTGGTTTTTTAATTATTGCAACACACTCGTGGATGCAATACCCCGTTGGGTATGAAATAATGGAGAATGGAAAATTTGTACTGAATAATTTTTCAGCACTTTTTACCAATCCATGGTTATGGCCTTCTTATTTACACAATCAAGCAGCTTCAATTGTTACAAGTTCTTTTGTGGTAGCAGCGGTAGGAGCGTTCTATTTATTAAATAATAAACATTCTGAATTTGGTAAAATGTTTGTTAAAACCGGAGTTCTTTTTGGAGTTTTTTCTACTATTATTGTTGCTTTCCCTACAGGAGATTTAGTAGCAAAAAATGTAGTGGAGCATCAACCGATAACTTTTGCGGCTATGGAAGGTATTTTTGAAACGGAAGATGGAGGCTCTGAAATTATCCTAATTGGGCAACCAAATATGGTAGAGAAAAAACTGGACAACAAGATAGCAGTTCCTAATATTTTAAGCTTTTTAACATACCAAAAATGGGATGCTGAAATAAAAGGATTGAACGAATTTGATCCAAAAGATTATCCAACCAATATCCCGGGTTTGTACTATGCATATCACATTATGGTTGGGTTAGGTACTATTTTTATCGGGGTGATGATAATAGCATCCATACAGCTTTTCAGAAAAAAATTATACACTACTAAATGGATTTTATGGGTATTATTGTTTATGATTCCTTTCCCATACATAGCAAACACAACTGGGTGGTACACAGCAGAATTGGGTAGACAACCTTGGTTGGTTTACAACCTGCTTAGAACTACCGAAGGGGCTTCTCCAACGGTTTCTTCAGGAAATACATTATTTACATTATTAGGATTTATAGGGTTGTATCTATTGCTCGGTATGCTGTTTTTGATTTTGGCAGGAAAGATTATCAATAAAGGCCCTCAAAGCACTAAAAATTAGCATTATGGAATTATTTTGGTATTTAGTTTTAATGTTAATGCTTGCAGTGTACCTGATTTTAGACGGGTACGATTTTGGAGCAGGAATTATCCATTTGTTTTTTGCAAAAGAGGAAAAAGATAAAAAAGCCATAACCAA
>JAGQYU010000144.1:2082-7161 GCA_020435885.1 Flavobacteriaceae bacterium | reverse complement strand
AATATCACCTCTATAAAATTTATTCTGAATTTGATGTTACTATGAGCAATAAATACAAAGATGAGGTCGTTAAAAATTATCCAGATTCTAGGTATACAACCATTATTATGAATCCGGAAAAAGTTCTTTTATCAGACGAAGAGGATAATTCACCTGAAGCGGTTTATGAAGATGCTTTTTGCGATTATGATTATGAATATTACGATAACGCTTTAAGCAAAACAGAAAAAGCAATTGAACAATTTGAAGATTTACCAATAATTCCAAAATTTGAATTGTTAAAAGCTTTTATTTTAATGAAAATGCAAGGAAAAGAAGCTTTTAAAGATGCCCTTAGTTATGTATCATTAAGCTATCCTAATACCGAAGAAGGCAAACATGCTGTTAAAATACTGGAAAGTATGAGCAGCCCCTCAAACCCTGATGAAACAATTAAAAGCATTACTCCCCAAACAAAAGAAGAATAAAAATTGGAGTGTAATTATTAAAGAATTAAAATTATGTTTTCGGAAAAAAAGACTATGCCAGGCCAAGTATTAGAACGCAACATCATTGGAAAAAACTCATCCTTTAAAGGAGATATAATTTCTGAAGGAGATTTTAGAATAGACGGAAAAGTAGAAGGAACTGTTAAAACCTCCGGTAGGGTGGTCATTGGCCAGGATGGACACGTAGAAGGTACTATAAATTGTAGCAACGCAGATGTTGAAGGTTCATTTTCCGGAAATTTGAATGTAGAAGAATTACTATCGCTTAAATCAACTGCTACCATAAGTGGTGAAGTTATTTTAGGCAAACTTTCTGTAGAGCCCGGTGCTAATTTCAATGCTTCTTGTACCATGAAAGGCTCTATCAAGTCACTAAAAAATGAACAACCCAAAAAGGAAAAGACCGCTTAATACTTATATTAGATTTACAAGTATAGGGTTTCAGCTTGGTGCAACTATCTATTTTGCTGCGTATATAGGTAAATGGCTTGACGCTAAATTTGAAACTGAAAAAAAAGTATTTACATTATTACTAATTTTAATAAGTTTAGTGGTTTCTATCTGGAATATTACCAGACAATTAAAAAATATGGATAATTAAATATTTCATGAAGCGATCTCCTCTAAATTTTATTAATACACTTACCATTTCATTAATACTAATATTTGGCTTACACTTACTAATATTAAATTATTTTAAAGCCCCCCTATTCGGAGCTAAAATCATCCTTGCTTACGTCGTAAACTACTTATTAGCCTTAGGTATTTACTTTTTGCTTTTTACATTTAGAATTAAATTAAAGAATCAGCTTGGCTTTCTTTTTATGGCAGGTAGTTTCTTAAAGTTTATTGTGTTTTTTATCCTTTTTTATCATTCTTATAAAGCTGACGATGTTATTGATAAGCAAGAATTCAGTGCTTTTTTTATACCATACATTACATGTTTAATCATCGAAACTTTAGCGCTTGTCAACCTTCTTAAAAAATTAAATTAAGTAAAGTTTTTCATAGTGATAAAATCATCAAATTAAATTCAAAAATATTTTTGAATTTAATTTAAAACATTACCTTTGCACCAATTTTACAAACAGCGTGTTATCCGAAAGATATGCAAAGAAAATTTACACTTAACTTACTTACTTTTTTACTGGTTTTAATTTCCTTTCCTTCATTTGCCCAACACAATGAAGAACACAGTGAAAAAACTGAAATACAAAATCTTAGCCAGGAAGAATTGGATAAAGCTGAGCGTAAAGAATATATCAAACATCACCTTCTTGATTCATACGATTTTAATCTTTTTTCTTACACTACTGATAAAGGCGAAAAAAAACACATAGGTTTTTCTCTACCAATTATTTTGTGGGATAATGGATTACAAATTTTCTCATCATCTAAATTTCATCATGGAGAAGCTATAGCCGAACACAACGGTAACTACTATAAATTATATCACAACAAAATATACAAAACAGATACTGAAGGATCTATTAGTTATGATGAAGAACATCATCCTATAAATGAAAAACCTTTAGACTTTTCTATCACCAAAAGTGTAGTAATGATATTTATTACTGCAGTATTAATGTTCCTATTATTTACATCACTAGCTAAATCTTATGTAGCTAATAATGGCATTGCAAAAGGTATTGGCAGATTCTTTGAACCAATAGTGTTATATATAAGAGATGATATTGCTATTCCAAACATTGGTGAAAATAAATACAAAAAATATATGCCATATTTATTAACCATTTTCTTTTTTATATGGTTCTTGAATATTTTTGGATTAACGCCACTTGGCGTAAATGTAACAGGTAATATTGCTATTACTTTTGCTTTAGCTTTATTAACGTTTTTGATTACAAATTTCACTGGCACAAAAGACTATTGGAAGCACATTTTTGATCCTCTTGGCGATTCAATGCCTTGGTACGGAAAGCTTCCATTATATATTATATTAATACCTATTGAAGTTCTAGGTATGTTCATTAAACCTTTTTCATTATTAATTCGTCTCTATGCAAACATGCAAGCAGGCCACATTGTTTTAATGAGTTTAATTGGTTTAATGTTTTTCTTCAAGAGTTGGTTAGGAAGCCCATTATCATTTGGACTGGCTTTCGCTATATCACTGATTGAAGTATTAGTTGCATTGTTACAGGCGTATATCTTTACAATGCTATCGGCTTTATATTTTGGCTTTGCATCTGAGGATCATAGCCATCATGAAGAAGAAGCACATGCACATTAATTAATTTGTGCAATTAAATTGAATGTTTAATTTTTAATTATATACACATGGAAATTCCAGTAATGGTAGGTGCAGGTTTGGTTGTAATAGGTGTTGGTATTGGTATTGGTAGAATCGGTGGTTCTGCTATGGATGCTATTGCTCGTCAACCTGAAGCTTACGGTAAAATTCAAACAGCTATGCTTATTGCAGCAGCGCTTATTGAAGGTATTGGTTTTGCTGCATTATTCGCAGTTTAATCTTTAAGAAAAAACATTATTGGCAACGGTTGGTTGCCAGTAGTGTTTTAAAAATTAAATAGATAAAGAATTACAACGATATTATGGAAAAATTACTTAACGAATTTTCACTTGGCCTTTTTGTTTGGCAATCTTTATTGTTCATCTTATTACTCTTATTATTAAGAAAATTTGCATGGAAGCCTATACTTAATGCTGTTAATGAAAGAGAAGAAGGTATTAAAAATGCATTAGCTGAAGCTGATAAAGCTCGTCAAGAAATGCAAAATATCAATGCAGATAATGAGCGTATCTTAAAAGAAGCCCGTGCTGAAAGAGATACTATGTTAAAAGAAGCCAGAGATATTAAAAATTCTATGATAGAAGAAGCTAAAGAAGAGGCTAAAGCGCAAGCTAATAAATTGGTAGAACAAGCCAGGACAACTATTCAAAATGAAAAGTTAGCAGCTATCACAGAGTTAAAAAATCAAGTGGCTGAGCTATCAATCAATATTGCTGAAAAAGTAGTTAAGGAAGAACTTTCTAACAAAGACAAACAATTAAAATTAGTTGATCAAATGTTAGACGAAGTGAAGTTAAACTAATATGAGAGAAACAAGAGCTGCCATACGATATGCTAAAGCCGTTTTAAATCTTGCATTAGATCTTAAAAAGGCTGATAAGGTTAATGAAGACATGCAACTTATCGCTTCAACTGTAGAAGAAAATAAGGAGTTGCAAATTTTATTAGTAAGCCCTGTTTACAAAGTAAAAGTTAAAAAAGCTGCCTTATCTGAGTTGTTTGAGAAAAAAGTTAGCGAAATTTCGTTTGGGCTTATCAATCAATTGATGGAAAACAAAAGACTTCCGCTTTTAGCTGAAGTTGCAAAGCAATATACCATCATTTACGATCATTATAAAGGTACTGAAATAGCCAAAGTAACCAGTGCTATTCCTTTAACTGATGATCTTAAAACTAAAGTTTTGAAAAAAGTAAAGGACATTCTTGGCAAAGAAGTCCACCTAGAAAATATAGTTGACCCTAGTATTATTGGCGGTTTTATCCTTAAAGTGGGAGATAAACAATTCGATGCCAGTATTCTGGGAAAAATGAATAATCTACGTAGAGAATTTGAAGATAATTTATACGTACCTAAATTTTAATTGAATAAATCGATAAAATGGCAACAATAAAACCGGCTGAAGTATCAGCAATTTTAAAACAACAATTATCAGGTTTCGACGGTAAAGCATCATTAGACGAAGTAGGAACAGTATTGCAAGTAGGTGATGGTATTGCACGTGTATATGGTTTAGCTAATGTGCAATATGGTGAATTGGTTGAATTTGAAAACGGATTGGAAGGTATCGTTCTTAACTTGGAAGAAGATAATGTTGGTGTTGTACTTTTAGGCCCTTCAACTCAAATTAAAGAAGGAGCCACTGTAAAAAGAACCGATAGAATTGCCTCTTTAAGAGTTGGTGAAGGTATTGTAGGGCGCGTTGTAAATACATTAGGTGAGCCTATTGATGGTAAAGGACCTATTGAAGGTGAAACTTTTGAAATGCCTTTAGAACGTAAAGCTCCCGGTGTAATCTACAGACAACCTGTAAATGAGCCTTTGCAAACCGGTGTAAAAGCCATTGATGCCATGATACCGATTGGTAGAGGACAACGTGAGTTGATCATTGGTGACCGTCAAACGGGTAAATCAACCGTTGCTATCGATACTATTATCAATCAAAAAGAATTTTATGATGCCGGAGAGCCTGTATATTGTATCTATGTTGCCATAGGTCAAAAAGGTTCAACTGTTGCTGGTATAGCAAGTTTATTAGAAGAAAAAGGTGCTTTGGCCTATACAACTATTGTTGCTGCCAACGCTTCTGACCCTGCCCCAATGCAGGTATATGCTCCAATGGCAGGTGCTGCAATTGGTGAATATTTTAGAGATACAGGTCGCCCAGCTTTGATCATCTATGATGATCTTTCTAAGCAAGCTGTTGCTTACCGTGAGGTATCTTTATTATTAAGAAGACCTCCGGGACGTGAAGCATATCCTGGTGACGTATTCTACTTACACTCTCGTTTGTTAGAACGTGCTGCTAAAGTCATTAA
>JAGQYU010000144.1:0-2003 GCA_020435885.1 Flavobacteriaceae bacterium | reverse complement strand
GCCCTTCCAATTATTGAAACACAAGCGGGTGACGTATCAGCATATATCCCAACAAACGTAATTTCTATTACAGATGGACAGATATTCTTAGAGTCTGACCTGTTCAACTCAGGTGTGCGCCCTGCAATTAACGTAGGTATTTCGGTATCTCGTGTAGGTGGTAATGCTCAGATCAAGTCCATGAAAAAAGTTGCGGGTACATTAAAATTAGACCAAGCACAATATCGTGAATTGGAAGCTTTTGCTAAATTCGGTTCTGACCTTGATGCTGCTACCATGAACGTTATTGAAAAAGGTAAACGTAACGTGGAGATCTTAAAACAAAATCAAAGTGATCCGTTTACTGTTGAAAATCAAGTTGCTATTATCTATGCAGGTTCTAAGAACTTATTAAGAAGCGTTCCTGTAGATAAAGTTAAAGAGTTTGAAAAGGATTATTTAGCATTCTTAGGTGCAAAACACAAAGATGTGTTGAATGTTCTAAAATCTGGTCAACTTACTGATGAGGCAATTCAGGTGTTGGAAAAAGCTGCTAAAGAAATATCTCACAAATACGAATAATTGATAAAAATTTCCCACGAAAGTGAGAAAAACAACTGAGGAATAACAATTTAGGAAATGGCAAACTTAAAGGAAATACGTAATAGAATAACATCCATAGGCTCAACTATGCAGATAACCAGTGCCATGAAAATGGTATCTGCAGCCAAGCTCAAAAAAGCGCAAGATGCTATTGTTGCCATGAGGCCATATTCTAACAAATTAACCGAGTTGCTACAAAGTTTAAGTGCTACATTGGATGGTGAAGTTGGCGGTACTTTTTCAAAGCAACGTGAAGTTAAAAAAGTTTTGTTGGTTGTTATAACCTCTAACAGAGGCTTGTGTGGTGCTTTTAACTCTTCCGTTATAAAAAAATCTATTGAGCTTATCAATACTGCTTATAAAGGTAAAGATGTTTCCATCCTTACTATTGGAAAAAGGGCAAATGACCTGCTTTCTAAATCTTATAAAGTAATTGATAATAGAAGTGCAATTTATGATGATCTTACTTTTGAAGCTTCTTCAGAAATTGCTCAAAAATTGATGGATTTGTATGAAGATGAATCTTTTGATAAGATAGATATTATCTACAACAGATTTAAAAATGCTGCTACACAAATCGTTACACATGAGCAGTTCTTACCAATTGTACCTGCCGCTTCAGAAAAAAGCTCAAACTTAGATTACATCTTTGAACCTACAAAAGTAGAGATCATTCAAGGGTTGATTCCAAAGTCATTAAAAACACAATTATACAAGGCTATTAGAGACTCATTTGCTTCTGAACATGGTGCCCGTATGACAGCCATGCACAAAGCAACAGACAATGCCAAAGAATTGAGAAGCGAATTATTATTGACCTATAATAAAGCACGCCAAGCTGCAATTACCAACGAAATTCTAGAGATTGTTGGTGGTGCCGAAGCCTTGAATGGATAATTAAATTATCAATTTTTATACAATATAGCACCCAAAGTTTTTCATAACTTTGGGTGTTTTCTTTTTAATCAGTTACATGAAAGTTTTATTATTAGACACCAATCATCCTATTTTAAAAGAAGGATTAGAAAAATTAGGATTTACTTGTGATGAGGATTATACTTCAACTAAATTTGATGTAGAACAAAAAATGGTTCATTATAATGGTATTGTTATCCGTAGCCGATTTACCATTGATAAAACTTTTATAGACGCCTCCCCTAACCTTCGTTTTATAGCTCGTGTAGGTGCTGGTTTAGAAAATATAGACATACAGTATGCAAAGGAAAAAGGTATTGAATTAATTGCTGCCCCTGAAGGTAATAGAAATGCTGTAGGAGAACATGCCTTAGGAATGTTACTTTCCCTATTCAATAAATTTAATAAAGCTGATAGCGAAGTTAGAAAAGGCATCTGGCTAAGAGAAGAGAACAGAGGTGTTGAATTAGATGGAAAAACCGTTGGTATTATCGGTTATGGAAATA
>JAGQYU010000143.1 GCA_020435885.1 Flavobacteriaceae bacterium | reverse complement strand
GGTATTTCAACACATGAGGCGCATTATTTCTTTTTACCATTGTGGAACCCTACCTTTAGTCCAAATGCAGACCATCAAGGGATTATAGATTGGTTTACCCTTTTATTAGGTATAATTGGTGTAATTGGCCTTACTATACACGGTGCTAATTGGGTTATTTTTAAAACCAATTCGGGGTTAAATAAAAAATTAAAGAGTGTAATCTTTATGTTGAATATTGTGTTATTGCTTTTAGTTGTAATTTCCGTATTCGTATGGCATTTAATTGAACCACATCCTTTTGAAAACTTCATAAACAAGCCTTGGTTGTGGATTTTCCCAATTATTACTTTTACAGGGTTATTAGGCTTATTTAATATTAAAAAATTTAAAAAAGACGGACTTGGATTTTTATTTTCCTCATTGTTCTTATTTGGAGGTTTTGCAACAACAGCAGCTTCAATTTTTCCAAAATTATTACCATCAAGCAATAATGTTAATCCTTCGCTAACTATTTATAATGTAGCCGCTCATGAATATGGCTTGTCTGTAGGGATTAATTGGTTCATTATTGCAATTATCTTAGTTATTATTTATCTTTTCGTTCAATACAGAATATTTAAAGGAAAGCTGGATGATGTAGGCTATGGTGAGCATTAATACTTACACTGTGTAACATTTGTTACATTAATATGCATTAATAATTGTAAATTTCAAGTTACATCTAATCACTAACTTTAATAACTAATCTAACACATGGCTAAGCATTATCAAATACTAACCATTGGAGGTGGTACGGCTGGTATTATGGCCTCTTCCTTGTTAAAGAAAAAGAATCCTTCCTTACAAATAGGTATCATAGAACCAGCAGATACACATTATTATCAACCTGCATGGACTTTGGTGGGGGCAAATACGTATGATTTCGATAAAACGGCAAAACCAATGGCCGAATTGATTCCTGAGGGAACGGACTGGATCAAAGAATATGCTGATAAGTTTGAACCGGAAAGTAACAAAGTTATCACTAAAGAAGGGAATGAATTTACATATGATTATTTAATTGTTGCACCGGGTATAAAAATAGCACCTGAATTAGTTGAAGGTCTTCAGGAAGCAATGGACAAAGGAGCGGTTTGTAGTAATTATACCGATCCAAAACATACTTGGGAAACGTTAAAGAATTTTAAAGGTGGCACGGCATTGTTTACGCAACCTGCAACGCCTATCAAATGTGGAGGTGCGCCGCAGAAAATTATGTACTTAGCTGACGATTATTTTAAAAAATCTGGTGTCCGTGGAAAGACAGATATTTTATTTGCCTTGCCGGGAGGTAGTATTTTCGGTGTAAAAGTAATTGCAGACACCTTGATGGATGTGGTTGACAGAAAAGATATTAATGTGCGCTTTTTCCATAAACTGGTAAAAGTAGATGCTGATAAGAAGATAGCATGGTATGAAATTGAAAAAGATCTTTCTGCGGGTGGTTGTGTAACCTTGGCAGATGGCGACGAAAGCCAATTAGACCGAGAAATTCAATATAATTATAAAGATGTTAAGGTTACCCGAGATGGAGACTTATTCGGAATTCATTTTGATATGATGCATTTGGCTCCGCCACAATCTGCACCGGATTTTATAAGAAATTCACCTTTGGTTGATGCAGCCGGCTGGGTAAGCGTTGATGCTAAAACCATGCAACATACCAAATATCCAAATATTTTTAGTTTTGGAGATGCTTCTAACTTACCAACCTCTAAAACTGGAGCAGCTATTAGAAAGCAAGCACCTGTTGCAGTGTATAATATTCTAAAAATGATTGAGGCTAATAGCCTTTCAAATAAAGAATATAACGGATACACTTCTTGTCCGTTGGTTACAGGTTACGGCAAAATGGTATTGGCTGAGTTTGATTATGATAAGAATTTTAAACCCGATCCAAAACTGAAACAATTCCCAATGATGGTTGGAGATTCATCCAAAGAACATTGGAGGCTTTGGGTACTGAAAAAATACATCCTTCCACATTTGTACTGGACAAAAATGATGAAAGGTATAGAAGTGTAAACTTTCTTTTAACTAAAATAAAAAAAGGGCTCCGAAAGGAGACCCTTTTTTAGTATATAAATTGTGATTTTATTAAAACCTAACTGTAATACCAGCTTTACCGCCAGAGGCAATATCTCCACCGCCAAACTCTAGGTTTACCCCAATTGTATCAGTAAAGAAGTATCTTGCACCAATTTGAGCTGCAAATCCTACTCCGGAAGCTTTGTTGCTAAAAGTATAATCTCCTGAAGGATAATCATAAGAAAATGAATTATAAGCTAATGTTAAACCTGCATATACATCAAATTCATCAGGAATATCTAATAAGGTATTGAAATGATAGTTTCCGTTGGCTCCAATACTCATCCATTTTCCTTTATATTTCCCTCCGGTATAATTGTAATTTTGTGAGCTAAAACTTACCATACCACCTACAGAAATATCATCAGTAATACCATAATCAATACCGCCATAAACTGGTAAAGCCCATCCTCCGGATGAAAAGCCAATTCCGGCGTTCAATTCGGTATCACCCTCTAAAATACGTTGAGAGAAACCAAAACTTGTAATGAGTAAGAATGCAAGTAAAATTAATTTTTTCATGTTTTTGAATTTAAAAGTTATGAGGTAAAAGTAAAGAAGAAGTTTCAACTTTTGAAAAATATTTTACTTTTAGATCGAACGATATATTTAACTAACTTATAATTAAACAATTAAAATTTTAGCGTTGCTCCAACTAAAAAGTTTCGTGTTGCTTGTGGATAATATCCTGCACCATCAACGGTAGTAACTTGCGGAGGATTGCTCCAAGTATCATCATAAAAATAATAGTATCCGTTGGAAATATATTTTACATTAAAGATGTTATTTACCAAAGCGTTTAACACGATGGATTTGAATATTTTATTGACCTTAATTTCATACGAAGCATTCAAATCGTTTATAAAATAACTGTCTAATACATCATTTTTAGAAACGGTACTTTTTAAATTGCTCATGTATTGTTTGCCTACATATTTTGAAAGTAGCGAAACGTGAAAATTATCTGTAGTATAACTGAAAGCATTAGCCATAATTAAACTTGGAGAAAATGAAAGATCGGTTTTGCCAAGATCAGCCAATTCGCCATTAATCGGCGCATAGAAATCTACATTTTTATTACTGCTTAAGGCTATGTTTGGCTGTACAGAAATATTTTTAGAGAGATTAATATCTGCCGCTACTTCAAGCCCAAAACGATAACTTTCTCCGCTAGTTCCTCTAATAGGGTCTCCAGTATCATCAATGGCTCCAGTAAGCACAAGTTGATTCTTATAGAACATATAATACAGGTTTGTACTTAACTTTATTTTTTCTTTATTGAGTCTCCAGCCTAATTCAAAATCATTTAATTTTTCGGCTTCGGTAACACCATTTTTAAAATCATCTCTATTAGGCTCTCTGTGAGCTTTGGCATAAGAAGCGTATATGTTATTTTGATTGTTTATTTTAAACGTTGCCCCTACTTTGGGATTAAAAAAGGAGTAATTTTCATCGATATCAATAGGGTCTCTGTCTGAAGTAGTTCCATCGGTTTTAAAGTTTACAAAACGTTGTTGTAAGTCGACAAAAACGGACCAATTATTATCAATTTCGTATGTTAATTTGCTGAAAATATTAATATCCTCTTTATTGGATTCACCATCATAATAACGATCTCTTATCTCAGAATTACTGGCATATTGAGCCCAGATAATCTCTCCAAAATGGTTGCCTACATAACTACTATATGAGCCACCAACTATTAATTCAACACCGTTCTTATGGTATGTTCCATTGGCGTTGGCAACATAGTAATCATTGTCTAACCAACGTCTTTTGATAAGGTCAGTTTCATCAATAGTTTCTCCACCTAGAGTGATAGGAATAAGATCATAATCGTCAAAACTTTCACCTTCTTTATATTGTTCAAAATAACCTTTTCCTTTAGTGTAATTCAATCCAATATTGGTTGAAAAATTAGGCGAAAATTTTTCATTCCAATGTAATTGATAATGATCTTGATTGTAGTTATCAATCTCATTTTCATAAGTGTATGGGTTAAAAGTCCTTCCGTATAGCTCAATTTCTTCTTTGGTAACCCCATACCATGCTTGATACGTTTTTTCATGGCCACCAAATGTGATTGCTTTGATGAGTGTATTATCATCAACATAAGCAGCTTGTAAAAAATACGATTTCAAATCAGACCAAGCCCTATCAATATAACCATCCGAATTAATTTTAGAAAAGCGCCCGGCAAATTCTATATGATCATTTATTTTTCCAGTGCTGAACTTTACAGTATGCTTTCGGGTATTGTATGATCCGAAGGAGTTTGATATTTCGCCGTTAGCTTCTTCTGAAACTGCATCGGTTAAAATGTTTAGACTGGCACCAAAAGCACCAGATCCATTGGTTGAAGTCCCAACACCACGCTGTAACTGTACATTTTCAATGGATGAAGAAAAATCCGGCAGGTCTACCCAATACGTACCCTGACTTTCAGCATCGTTATACGGAATTCCATTAATGGTTACATTAACACGTGTAGCATCACTACCACGCACACGGATTCCGGTATAGCCAACGCCTGCACCTGCGTCAGAGGTTGTTACAACAGAAGGCAAATAGTTAAGCAAAATAGGTACATCTTGGCCCAAGTTTCTTTTTTCTAGTTCTTTTTTAGTGATATTGCTGTGGGTTACAGGCGAAGTTTCCTTTACACGAACGGCTGATACCAGTACTTCATCTAAATTGATAAAGCTATCACTCATATCTACTGTAATGAACATGTTTTTGTCCAAAGAAACGTTAACTTCTTTAGGTTCGCTAACAGCACTGAAAACGATGGTATAAGTACCTTTTGGTAGTTGAATGGAAAAGTTTCCATTAAAATCAGTAGTGGTTCCTAACGTAGTGTTTTTTACGTAAACACTGACTCCTGGCAAAGGCTGGTCTTTATCGGTTACTTTCCCCGAAAGGGCAAAAACTTCCTGTGCGTCAATACTTTGGGATGATATAAAAATAAATGTAAAGAGCAAAAAGAACTTTTTTGTCAGTTTGAAAATTGAAAATAGTTTCATTTTAATTAAAAAATAAAACGATGTAAAAAGGGGTAATTAATCGATAGGTTAAACTTTGTTACAGCACCCCATGTGGCTTTTAATTTTTTGGCCTCCCTTAACAGCATTACCTGTTCAGGTTCTATGGGTATGATCTCAGCCGTTTGGCACCCCTTTTGAGATGATGCAAAGATACTACAGATTTCTAATTTACACGAAATAATAGCATATTTTTTACTTTTTAAAACAAGTAAAATTTGTGTATGCACTTTGTTAATGGAGTAACATAAATTTTATGGAAGAGTTGTAATTTTACATATTAAATTAAGTTTTATAATGATCTTACTTGATGCTCCTTACACCTCAGATTTTTTGATAGATACCATACACCAAAACAAGTATTCGGTTATATTAAATAATTATGCAAATAATCTCTATAAGAATGATATACAATCGTTTATAAACGATGAGAAAGCAATAGAACGCATTTCCAACGGAGATGATTATTTATACACAAATTCAGAAAATGCCATAGAGTGGATTGCGAAGAATCTAGGGCATACACCCTATCCTGATCAAGTAAATATGTTCAAAGATAAATCTAGATTTAGGGAATTAGTATCAAAAATGTATCCTAATGTATATTTCAAAAAGGTTTCATGGAATGAATTAGATGGGATAGACAAAGAAACACAGCCCTATCCCTTGGTGTTGAAACCGGCAGTAGGATTTTTCAGCTTAGGAGTACATATTGTTAGAAGTAAAACAGAATGGAGCGAAGCTTTACAATCGCTTAAAAAAGATGTAAAACGTATTAAAAGCATGTACCCCGAGCAAGTTTTGGATGTATCGGATTTTATAATTGAATCATATATTGAAGGAGAAGAATATGCCATAGATTGTTATTTTAATGCACAAGGCAACCCTGTTATACTTACTGTAATGAAGCATTTATTTTCTTCGGATTCTGATGTGAGTGATAGGTTGTATATGACTTCGGTAGATATAATTGCAAATCTAAAAGATAAGGTTGATACTTTTTTGCAAGAGTTAAAGAAACTTACAGGGTTGACTAACTTTCCGCTGCATATAGAAGTAAGAATACAAGATGGGCAGATAGTTCCTATTGAAGTAAATCCATTGCGTTTTGGAGGGTGGTGTACAACGGCAGATGTAACTTGGCATGCATATGGTTTTAACCCGTACATTTATTTTTTTGAGCAAAGACAACCCGATTGGAAAACTATATTACAGCGAGAAGACCGCTCGTTATACAGTATTATAATTTTAGATATACCGGCAACCCACAGGTCTAAGCCAATCAAAGCATTTGATTATGAAAAGTTACTTCTTCAGTTTGAAGATCCGTTAGAATTACGAAAAATAGACTTTAAAAAGCATCCTGTTTTTGGGTTTTTGTTCAGTAGAACTTCACCTGAAAATATGAATGAACTGGAAGCTATTTTAAAGGATGATCTTACAGAATTTATAATAGAGTAATAAAAAAGGCGAAATAACTTCAGTTGTTTCGCCTTTTTTATATGTTCAGATAATATATTATTTATCTGTTTCCATTAGTTCATACCCTTGATTGATACCTTTTTCAATGGCTGGTACGCCTCTGTGCATCCATACGGGTTTTGGCTGTCCTTTTAGATAATAATCAAAAAATTGCGCCAAACGAATGTTAAAATCTTTTCTGTTCTGCATTTTTAAAGGCCAGTGAGGCTCTTCATTATAGTTTAAGAACCATGATGGTTTGCCTAATCGGCGGAGGCTTGTAAAGAACTCAATCCCTTGATACCAAGGCACGTGGCCATCAGCATCATTATGCATAATCAATAAAGGAGTATTTATTTTATCAATGTTAAAGATGGGTGAATTTTCGATGTATCGAGAAGGGTATTCCCATGGAGTTCCGCCAATTCTACTTTGGGTATGTTCATATTGGAACTGGCGACTTAAGCCTGTCCACCAACGGATACCACCATAAGCACTGATCATATTAGGAACGGGAGCTCCTGCTTCAGCAGCTTTAAAAATATCTGTTTTTGTAACCAGATAGGCTACCTGATAACCACCCCAGCTGTGGCCTTGTACACCAATATTATCTTTGTCTACAAAACCTTTTTCAATGAGTGAAGTAATGCCGGGAATAACACAATTCAAAGCACTTTCACCCGGATATCCTATACGATAATGTACATCGGGGTTAAAAATAACATAACCTCTGCTGGCATAAAAACTATAGTTTATAGATGACCTTCCGGGAGAAGGAACTCTATAATTGTGAAGATCGTCTGAACTTCTTTCATAGAAATTTACGAGCATCGGATATTTTTTGTTCGGATCAAAATTTTCAGGTTTTACTAGCATTCCGGTAAGTTGAATACCATCTAATGAGACCCAATTTACCAATTCAATGCTTCCCCAATTATAGTCTTTTTGTTGTGGGTTAGCATTAGTAATAACGGTCTGTTTTTTAAAGCTCAAGTCAGAATAACGAATATCAGGGAATTCTTTGAACGACTGACGTGTGAAGATTACTTTATCACTTTGCTGAGCCATTTTTGGATATGAATAATCATAAGGACCGTCTAGTAATTGCTTTCCTTTTTTTGTTTTTGGATTGTATTCAAAATATCCAGAATTTTTAGTGGTTTCATTAAATGTTCTAAACAACCATTTTTTATTAGTGTCTAAAGAACGTTCTTCATCATCAAGTTTTACATATCTGTAAACTATTTTGTTTTCGCGGCCATCGGTAAGCCTGGTATTTGCTCCGGTATTTGGGTTAAATTCCCAAATGTCATAACGATCATATACTAACAAGGAACCATCATCTTTTGTCCATCCGGCAGAACCGTAAGCATTCGGATAATCGGGAGAATCATTCAGTTCATTATAAAAAACTTTCCCTTTTGTCAATGCCATGTATTTTGAAGTGGGAATGTTATAGGCAAACCAAGTACTGTCAGTAAGACTGTAGCCATAGGCATAGTTGCTATCAGGACTTAATCTAGTATAACCGGAAACTTTGGTCAATATATTGTTGGTTTCACCGGTATTTACATTGACTATTGCCAAATCTCTTGCTGTGTTGCCTGTCCATTGTCTTTCCAGATCATAAGGTAGAGAAGTATTTACTAAAGCATAATCAGAGTCACCTTCTTTTCCAAGAGAAGCATCGGGGTATTCTTTGGTAGCAATTTGTACCAATTTATTATTGTTTAAGTGAATTACCGTTTGGAACGATTTTTTTTCATCATTTTTTAATTGTAATTCTTGAACGGTGTATAATTCAGGCTCATCATAAGTCCAAACTTCTACATTTACAATTTCTTCATCAATGAGTGTTGTATCTTTTACAATAGGTGGTTTTGCCAACCCGAAGAAAAGCTTAGAATCATCTTTGGAAAAACTAATCCTTCCATCTGATGAGACTCTGTATCCTTTAGGAGCGGTAGTATTATCAACCAGTTTTTTAGCAGTTTTATCACCAACTGCCCAGTGATATAACTCATTAGGCCTTACTTGAACTTTTGTAGTATCAGTATCAACCACAAAAGCTAAATTTTTACCGGTTTCGCTAAAGTTAAGCTGATGGTATTTTGCTTTTTTTGATTGATATATCTGTGTAAGCTGATTGCTGGCAATATCCAACACAAACACTGATGAGCCTATGCTATCATTTTCCCCTGTTGTGGCATAGGTTAAGTATTTTCCTTTATCGGCAAAAGAATAATCAGTTACATATTTAAAGGTATCTTGTTGCTTGGTTGCCAAATTCATTAACACTACATGATATCCATTGTCTTTACCTATTTTTTTGATCTTAGGTTTCTTTTCTTTCTTGGCAGTAGAATCTTTTTTCTCTGTATCTTTTTCTTTGTCTTTTTTCTTTTCTTTTACTTCATCAAGCATATAAGCTACATAACCAGACCATTTTTGAGGTGCTTTATATGATTTTATATTAGCAATTTTAGTAAGCGATTTGTCTTTCAGATTGAAAATCCCTAACGTGTCTTTAGGCATTTCATCTTTTTTAACTTTTCGGCGTTTCATCTCAACAATACTATCTTTCCATGCTTTAATAGTGAATAAAGCATACTCTGAATTGTAAGAGAATCGACCGTTTTCAGCACGGTCATATTCAAAGACCTTTGCGGCTTTAGCATCTTTAATTTTTAAAAAATTATCTTTTTCTCCTTTTTCTAAAGAGTACATAATATAATTCCCGTCATTTGAAATAGATTCGCCTTGAATGGTATTCCAAAGGTCATAATCAGAGTGATCTAATACTTTTTTTTGCGAAAATGTTGAAATGGTTAAAAATAGGGCAAGGGCTGACAGTATAAATTTCATTTTTAGTGGATTAGAAAATAATGAAGTTTAAAGGTACATTATATTTGCTTTTTACAGCTACTCTAAATCAGGTTTTTTTCTGCTGCTTTTCTTTTCGGAAACTTTCTTTTTAGCAGCTAATCGTTTTTTTACAGACGCTATGCTTGGTCTGGTTTTTTTACGTTTTTTGGGTCTTTTTAAGCCATTTTGGATAATTTCGATAAATCGGGAAGTAATAATTTCTTTGTTTTTGTGTTGGCTGCGGCTTTCATCGCAAGTAAGGATAAGTTCATTGTTTTTGGTGAGGCGAGAGCTAAGGTTTTTTATCAACAAAGATTTATCTTCTTCATTTAAAACAGCAGATTCATTTACGTTAAAAAACAATTCTATTTTACTGGAGACTTTGTTTACATGTTGCCCGCCTGCACCACTGCTTCGTATGGCTTTGAACGAAAGTTCTTTTAGAAGCTCTTCAACATTTACCATTACATAGAGTAGTCTGTTGGATCGGTATTATGATGTAAAAAATGCAGATCAAGATCGGCCAAACAATCAGAAAAACTATCTAAATCCGTTCTGTTTTTCAGTAAATTATCAATGGCTTCCACAGCAATTTTTAAACGTGTTTTTTTATCTCCTTTTAACAACATATAAGGGCGGTTATATTTTTTCAGTGCACTTTCAAAAGCATTGAACATTTCAAGACGTTCATCAGGTTTATCTCTAAGGTCATCTGCTTCCCAAGGAGTATCAATATACGTTAAAAAGTAAAGATCATAAGTATTTTCTAGGGCAGCTTTTTCAAGTAGCGGATCAACAAAACCACCATAATATTCTTCTGAATACACTTTGGTTTCCAACAGGTCTGTATCACAAATTAATACTTTGTCAGCTTTTTTAGCAAGGTCATTTTCCAGTTTCATTTGCCCTATGGCAATAGGCACCAAGTCAGAATTTTCGCAGGTTTTTCTATGATTGTTCCATTTGTTTTGTAAATATTCACGGGCATATTCGGGTACCCAAACAGTATTATAATGCCGTGCCAAATGGTTGGAAAGGGTTGTTTTCCCCGTAGATTCAGGTCCAAAGAGCACTATTTTTATAACGTTTGCTCGTTTTTGTCTAAGCTTTTTTTCCATGCAACATATCCTTGAATGGCTAAAATTAAGAAAATTGTGTATTGTATACCCGTAAAACCAAGTCCTTTTACAAAATAAAGTGGAATAGATACAATGTTACCGGCTATCCATAGTGTCCAGTTTTCTATTTTTTTATTGGCCATTAACCACATAGCAGCAAAAAAGATTCCGGTAGTAAACGTATCGAGAAACGGAGTGATTTTTCTAAAATTTTCAATATTACCGGAAAACATATTTGTTGTAGCATAGTTTATGCTTTCAGAAAAATTTAAATGATTTGGCATAACATTATAATACCTGTAAACAATAATTACAAAAATGGAAGTAAATAAAAAGATTCCGAATGTTTTTATTTTATCTTTTAAGTTAGTTCTAGATATAGGAATGTGATTTTTTTCATCATCAATAATTTTACTCCACATATACCAACCATAAATACTCATAAGAGTATAGTAAGCGTTTACAATCATATCGCCATACAAAACGAAGCGAAAGCAAATAAAAATGTAAAGAAAAGTAGATATTATTCCTGTAGGATATACAAGTATTTTTTCTTTTTTAGCATACCAAACACTTAAAATTCCAAAAAATGCAGCGGTAGCTTCTAATGAAATATCAAATAACGTAGCGTTTTTATAAGGTTCTAGGAAGAAATCAATAACTGTATCCATAGACTAGATTATGTCAAAAAAGTGAGTATTTTCTTCAAATGCAGTACCAATAACTACTATATCGGCACCATTTTTATAGGTATTTTCAAGCTGTTCTTTTGTTCGGATACCCCCACCAACAATTAGAGGAATATCTATATTCTCAGACACTTCTTTAATCATCTCTAAAGGCACAGAATTTTGTGCTCCACTACCAGCTTCTAGATAAATCATTTTTTTTCCTAAAAACTTGCCTGCAACGGCTGTATTAACAGCTAGTTCAATGTTATTATTAGGTATGGGTTTGGTATTACTTACAGTTTGTACAGAAGTTTTGGTAGTTCCGTCAATTAATATATATCCTGTAGGGATAATTTCTAGTTCAGACATTCTGAGTTTTGGAACAGATTTTAACTGCTGACCTATAAGGTACTCAGGATTATTACCCGAAAGCAATGATAAAAATAATATAGCATCAGCGTCTTCGGCAATTTGTGTATGATCTCCAGGGAATAGGATAACAGGCAGATTTGATATTTTTTTTAACTCAATAACCAATTTTTGAGTATCTCCATCTGCAACAGTACTGCCTCCTACAAATATAAAATCTGCATTGTTTTCAATGCTTCGGATAATTTTATGCAGATCATTAATAATAACTTTATCAGGGTCTAATAATACCGCCAATAATTTTTTATGAGCAGTTTTACAATCAGTAATGTATGGTAGAATATCTTGTTGCATATTAATCTGTAAATGGCATGGCATATACTAAAGTAAAGTCATCGAATTGCTCAAAATTGATGGTATATTTTTTATCCCAATCATATGTTTTGATAGCTCCAGTTGTAGTACCATCTTCCAGTTGAAAAGGTTGCACAAAAATATGTTTTTTAAAACTCAAACCACCATGTGGGTAGATTTTATATAACGATTCTTTAGCTCCCCATATAATGGTTAATTGCTCAACAAGGTTTTCGTTCTGTAAAAAGATATTTTCAGTTTCGACAAATTTATGAGCAATCATCTTTATCTTTTCTCTATTCATTTCAATATCAATACCAACTTCATCATCACTAATAATAATAGCTGAAAAAGTAAAAGAATGTGTAATAGAAATATGTTTACCATCTGTTAAATGTGGCTTTCCGTTGCCGTTGTAATAGAGATCATCATCAGTATAACCTGCCAGTTTTAGCAAATGGCGGATGCTTAAAAATCCTTTTTGATGAAGCTCTGATTTCATAGTCACAACCCTTTCTAAACTTCTAACAGTCAAAGGAATGGTATTAAGCTCTTCAAAAGACTCGGTTATGTGCCAAACGTAAATAGTTGTGCTTTTTTGATGATGTATAGTTTTATATAAAGGCATTCAGTTATATCAAAGGTATTTTGTAAATTTGCAAACTTATAGGCACAGTCCTAAATACTAATTGGCAAATTTAATAAATATGAGTACAAAAACAGTTCCATACGTAGCATATAAGGTTAAAGATATTTCTTTAGCCGATTGGGGAAGAAAAGAAATAGAACTGGCTGAGGCTGAAATGCCCGGATTAATGAGCCTACGTGAAGAATATAAAGGGCAACAACCCTTAAAAGGTGCACGTATTGCTGGGTGTTTACATATGACCATTCAAACAGCGGTGCTTATTGAAACATTAAAAGAGTTAGGTGCGGAAGTTACATGGAGTTCTTGTAATATATTTTCTACACAAGATCATGCGGCGGCGGCTATTGCAGCTTCAGGAGTATCTGTTTATGCATGGAAAGGCATGAATGCTGAAGAGTTTGACTGGTGTATAGAACAAACACTATTCTTTGGCGAAGATAAAAAACCGTTGAATATGATCTTAGATGATGGAGGAGACCTTACTAATATGGTATTGGATAAGTATCCGGAATTAGTATCTGGAGTCAAAGGTCTTTCAGAAGAAACCACTACGGGCGTTCATCGTCTATATGACAGAATGAAAGAAAAAACGCTTCCATTACCAGCTATTAACGTAAATGATTCGGTTACGAAATCTAAATTTGACAATAAATACGGTTGTAGGGAAAGTGCAGTAGATGCTATCCGTAGAGCAACCGATGTGATGTTAGCGGGCAAAAGAGTAGTGGTTTGTGGTTATGGTGATGTTGGTAAAGGTACTGCTGCTTCTTTTAGAGGCGCAGGTTCTATTGTTACTGTTACAGAAATAGACCCAATTTGTGCATTGCAGGCAGCTATGGACGGTTATGAAGTTAAAAAATTAGATACTATTGTTGGTAATGCCGATATAGTTATTACTACTACCGGAAATAAGGATATAGTTGTTGGCAGCCATTTTGAAAAGATGAAAGATAAAACCATAGTTTGCAATATAGGTCATTTTGATAATGAAATTGATGTAGCATGGCTCAATAAAAATTACGGAAATACTAAAGTAACAATTAAGCCTCAGGTTGATAAATATACCGTTAAGGGTAATGATATCATTTTATTAGCTGAAGGAAGATTGGTTAATTTAGGTTGCGCTACAGGTCACCCAAGTTTTGTAATGAGTAATTCTTTCACAAACCAGACATTGGCTCAAATTGAGCTTTGGAATCATTCACATAAGTATGAAAACAAAGTGTATATGTTGCCAAAACATCTTGATGAAAAAGTAGCCCGTTTACATTTGGATAAAATAGGTGTTGAGTTAGAAGAACTTAGCAAAGAACAGGCTAAATATATTGGTGTTGACGTAGAAGGTCCATACAAACCAGATTATTACAGATACTAATCAAACTTTTATATGAAAAACATTTTAGTTCCCATTGGGTCTTTTAAATCGGCTGTAAATACATTGCAGTATGCTATAGACTTTGTTGAAGGGACAGATGCTGAGATTTATGTGATCAAGGTTTTTGGTATTACTAAAGTGGCTGGATCATTAAAGAAAATGGATCTGATCCTTGAAGAGGATACAAATAAAGAATTGGATGAGGTACTGAATCATGTTGATGTTAAAGGAGTAAAAATAATTGCCAAACCCATTAAAGGGAATATAATTGATAGTATTGAGCGTGTAGCCAGGCAATTAGAAGTAGATTTAATCATATCATCTGCTAGGAATATTGCAACTGATGAAACAGTTTTTTTAGGCCCCGTTTCAGGAGGATTGATAAAACACACAAATATTCCGGTTTTAATTGTTCCGAAAGGTTATAAATACAAAAAAATCACTAAAATTGTAATGGCTATCAAGTCTGGGGTTTTATCTTCAGATACTGTTCTAGAACCTCTGAAAGATGTGATGAACAGATATAAATCTGAGTTAGACCTAATTAGGGTTATAACCGCAGATATAAGACCTGAAGATAGCAATTTGAATGAGGAATTGAAAAGTATGGTTTTGAACTACAAAACAACTGAAAATGCAACTATTTTTCAAGGTGTTTTAGAACATTTGCATGAGTTTGAACCTGATATGTTGTGTGTTATAAGAAGGACAAGAGGCTTTTTTAGTAGACTTTTTGAAAAAGATGTTATTTATAAAAAAGATTTTGAAAGTAGGATACCACTACTTGTTTTAAAATCTTAACATATCGGGGATGTAGCTCAGTTGGCTAGAGCGCTTGGCTGGCAGCCAAGAGGTCGTGGGTTCGAGCCCCATCTTCTCCACAAAGTTAGAAGCCCTGTTTTTCGGGGCTTTTTAATTTGTCATCTTCAGGATATATATAACTAAGCCACTTTTTTGTAACCTTTAGGGAATGGTCGGTAGGCGTAGTAGTAAAGCACCTCTTCTAAAGCTACTTTCATAGCTTTGTTTACAGGTAGAATTTTGCTGCCTAACTTTAAATCTATTTGGGCTAATTTTTGATAGTAATCAGTAAAGACAGGTACATATAAGCCCTTTTCAATAGCTGTTTTTGTAGCTTCATAACGATCAGAAAAAGTATTTTTAATAAGCGTACAGGTTATTAAACGCATTTGTCCTAGTTTATCTCTGTTAGCACCATAACCAAAGAGCCTGCATATTAGTCCACGATGTTGATAATCTCCACAACTGCCTGATGCTTGTTCTGTCAAGGACAGAGGCCTATACAAATGGCACATAGATGATTTTTCTTCAGTTAAAGCTTTCAGCACTTCTAAGGCTCTTCCTTCTTTAAATATCGAAAATGCCCATGGTAAAAACTCTAATGGAGAAGCCTCAATATCAGGTTTGGCACAACATTTTCCGCAGCCAGCGATGCAATTTAAACCTGTAGTATTTTGAAATGTATGTATTTCTTTTTCAAGGCGAAAGAATAATCTTTGAACAGAATTTACCTTACGTGCAATGGACATATAGAATTTTTGTCCGAATGTAATTCAAATTTTGATTGATTGTATTTGTGGTAAAAAATATTTTTACTGTTTAAAAAAAGCCCTGAATTTTGTTCAGAGCTTTTTTCATTATTATGAAATTACTTTAAAATTTAAACGTGTTCTTGTAAGTGGTGATGTTCATCAATTAGTGGGCCACCTTCAATAATTTGCTGTGACGCTTGATTTGCAAATTTCTCAAAGTTTAAATGAAATGAGTGTGCCAATTGAATAGATTTGCTAACATAGGCACCTTTTTGCAACCAAGTGTTCATCGGGTCTAACATTTCTTCAGGAACGTTAGGGCAAGATGTTGGCATAAATAAACCGAAGATAGGGTGTTGTTGGAATTCAACATTGTCTAGCTCACCATTCAAAATAGCAGTAATCATGGCTCTGGTATATTTCAGTTTAATTCTTGAACCCACACCGTAAGGGCCCCCGCTCCATCCTGTATTAATCAACCATACATTAACACCTGCATCTTGCATTTTTTTGCTTAACATCTCTGCATAAACCGTTGGGTGCAATGGCATAAATGGTGCCCCGAAACATGCAGAGAATGATGGTACAGGTTCAGTGATTCCTGCCTCAGTTCCTGCAACTTTAGCGGTATAACCTGAAATAAAGTGGTAAGCAGCTTGCCCCGGAGTTAGTTTAGAAACTGGAGGCAATACACCAAAAGCATCACAAGTTAAAAAGAAGATATTCTTTGGATTATCAGCATAAGAAGGTTGTTGAATATTATCAATATGATAAATAGGGTAGCTTACACGTGTATTTTGTGTAATGGTACTATCCATGTAATCAACCTCTTTAGTACCTTTTTTAAATACTATATTTTCAAGGATAGCACCAGGTTTAATGGCTCTAAAAATGTCCGGTTCTTTTTCCTCGGTAAGGTCAATTACTTTAGCATAGCAACCACCTTCAAAGTTAAAGATGATATTTTCAGCAGTCCAACCATGTTCATCATCACCAATCAATTTTCTATTCGGATCGGCAGAAAGTGTAGTTTTTCCTGTGCCTGAAAGACCAAAGAAAATGGCAGTATCACCATCTTCACCAACATTGGCAGAACAGTGCATTGGCAATACATTCTTATCAGTTGGAAGTATCATATTCAACGCAGAGAAAATACCTTTTTTAATTTCTCCCGTATAGGCAGAGCCTCCTACCAAAGCCACTTTTTTGGTAAAGTTTAATATTGAAAAATTTCCTTGGCGGATACCATGAGCGCTTGGATCTGGGCATACATAACCGGGAGCACACAATACTAACCAATCTTCTTTAAAGTTTTCCAATTCTTCTTCATTAAGGCGTAAGAACATATTATAAACAAACATATTAGACCATGGATACTCAGTAATGGTTCTGATGTTCATTTTGTATTTAGGATCAGCACAAACATATGCATCTCTTACATAAATTTCCTTTCCGGAAAGATATTTTACAATTTCATTTTGTAGTACATCAAACTGGGCAGGCTCTACAGGTTTGTTAATTTTTCCCCACCATATTTTGTCTGTTGTATAATTATCTTTTACTATAAAACGGTCTTGAGGCGAGCGTCCGGTAAATTTACCGGTATTAACGGCCAAAGTACCGTTTTCGGTTTCTTCACCCATACCTTTTTCAACAGTTATTCTTTGTAATTCTTCCGGAGATAAGTTCCAATGAGCGGTTACGTCATTTAGTCCATATTTTTTCAGATCGGCGTTTTTCGGAATAATTGATAAAGTCTTCATATTTTTTAAGTTTTGTTCAGTTTTTATTTAGATGTTTTTAAATGTAAAAATTTTAAATAGTTGAGTTTGATAAATCATTTTAATTTTATGTAAACAAAGTTACACCAACTAAATTTTTGCTTAGATGATGGATGTCATATTAATTTTAATAAATTGATTATAAATTAATTACGAAAACGATTGAATTTTTTACAACTTCGTTAAGATGCTCAGGAAGATGATCTTTTTCCCATGGATGAGTACCTCCAAAAGTGTGATTTGCATTTTCGATAACAATTAATTTACTGTTTTTATTCCATGCATGGAGATTTTCGGCTTCGGCCAATAAAACGGTTTCATCATGAGTTCCGTGAAGGATTAAAGTAGGTATTTGTATATTTTGTGAAGCCTTTTTTATTGAAAAACGTTCTTTATGTTGAACATAGTTTTCATAAAATTGAATATAATGAGGCATTTGTTGGTTGGTTCTGGTATTGGTAATGTAGGCAACACCTCTTTTTTTCCATTCTTCCAGTATTTCTCCGGAAGGAAATCTAGCTCCAAAGTCCGAAACACCAGCCCAGGTTATAAGTTTGGTAATCCTTTTATCTTCATTGGCCATTAGGGTAACAGTGCCTCCGCCTCTGGAGTGTCCAATAAGTGCAATGTGGTCTAAATTGCAATTTTGTTGAATACTTTTTTCTTCATGAACCCAATCAATGACTGTTTGTAGGTCATCTATTTCTTTAGAAAAATTATTATGCCCAAAGGCTTCCAAATCAGCAAATTCTGTAGGGTTTTCAGCAGTAGTTCCATTGTGGGAAAAGTTCATTTTGATAAAAAACACATTGTTTTCTGCAAAGGTTTTGGCCGCCAAATCCCAACACCCCCAATCTTTGAAGCCCTTGTAACCATGCACAAACAGTACTATAGGCTTTTGAATATTATTTTCTTTATAGAATAGATCAACATAAATAGGTTTGTGTTTTCCTTTTACAATTTGGTTCTTTAAGATTTTCATTAATTGTAACTTACTTTATTATCAATTATAGGGATGTTCATATCAAAAATTTCTTTAATAAGTGCTTTTAATTGCTCGGTAAAAAGTGCAAGATCATTTTCTTCAACAAAGGCTTTGTTTACTTTTAAAAACCCTGACTTGAGATTTTTGAAGGATATGATGCCACTTTCTAACTTACTTTCATTCAAATTGATAGCATTGATTTTTGTATATAAAAATGCATAAAATAGTACTTGGAAACTTTTACTGTATTTTTCGTAATCGGTAGTTAATAGCGCCCAGTCTTTTATGTTAAGTTGATTTTGTTCAACTTTCCCTGTTTTATAATCTATAATTCTAAGCACACCATTGGCTTCGTCAATTCTATCTGCTTGTCCGGTCAGTTTTATAGGGAAATCTAATGAATCAACATGAATAGTAGTTTCCATATCATGCTCCAACGCTATTATTTTTATAATTTTTCCTTCTTTAACAGCATCTAATTCACTTTGTAAGAAATTCTTTACAAATTGCTGTGCTACGTTATATATTAAGATATTTTTTCCAGTTTCTATATTTCCGTTAGTGTATTCCTCTGAAAACCACTTATCTACTTCTTTAGGAGCTTTTTGCATCAATTCTTTGATACTGTCTTCAGTCAAAACCTTTTCTTTATGAGGTAAATAAAGGTGGTGTAGTGTTTTATGAATGATGTTCCCCAAAGTATTGGAAGCAACAGTTTCTTCTACTTCTTCCACTTCCTTGATCTTTAAAATACGTTGCTTATAGAACTCAATTGGATTTAAAATATAGGATGTTAAGGTAGTTGGTGAGAAGCCTTTCAGCGCTAAATCTTTAAGGTTTTCTTGCAGGGAGTTACTTTTTGTAATACTCTTATTGGATTCTAAAACAGGTTTAACAGCTGAGCTGACAATGCTTTTTTGAATATCGTTTTCTTTGTAAAGTTCCAGTTGGGTTATAAATCTACTTTGCTCACCGGAGCCATAACTGTCATTTTCTGTATTGTAAAGAATATAAATATTTTCAGCTCTTTGTATTAATCTAAAAAAATGATAAGAAAAAATAGCATCTTTTTCTTTAAATGTTGGTAAGCCTTTTTCGACTTTTATATCATAAGGAATAAACGAATTCTCTGTTCTCCCGGAAGGCAATATACCTTCATTTACTGATGTGATAATCAGATTTTTAAAATCTAACACTCTGGTTTCAAGCATTCCCATAACCTGAAGCCCTGAAAGAGGTTCGCCTTTAAAAGATAACTTTTCATTCCTTATAATTTGTTGATAGAAGCTGTATAACGTTTTAATATCCTTTATATAATTAAAGGTATCGTTCAGAGTTTTTAATTGATTAAAAGCCCTGAAAAATCTAAAAAGATGTTCTTTCGGCAGTGTTTCAGACGTATTTTCTTTTAAAATCTCTATAAAATCTAAACAGGCAGCCAATCCCGTTGAGGCATTATCATTCCAATTATCAAATAGTGAGGAAATTTTACTAAAGCCTTTATCATCCGTTAATTTAATTAATTGATTATAAGTTATATATGAATAATTGTTTTTAGTGATATTTGTAATTAGTTTTTCAAAGTTCCTTTCATTTTCAAATAAAGACCTTACTTGAGGCAAACGGAGAAAATTAATCACATTCTTATAATAGAACTTTTGATTCTTTTTGTAGAGGTGTAACCTAAATAATTGCTGAAAAACGGTATATAGCGGAATATTTTTGAGCTCATAACCCATGGTAATGTTTACACTTTGAACCATGTCAGGTAATGAATTAAGTGTCGCAGTTAGAAGCGACTCATCTGCCAATACAATGGCTGTTGAATTGTAATTATTTTCAGTAAAAGTATCTAATAATTCGCTGGCATATTTTATCTGTGAGATCTTTTTTGGAGTGCCAATTAATTGTATATTCTTATTCTTAGAGAATTCAGATGAGAAGTTTTGATAAGGATCATTTTTATAGTAGTTCCAATCCGTTATATATTTTCTGATAAACGATGTGGAATTATCTTCAATAGAGTAGAAGTAGCCGTCTACATCCCAGTAAACACTGGCAAGGTTATTATCAAGCAGTTCTGTAAATATTCTTTCTTCTGCTTTGTTAAGTGCATTGAAACCTACAAAGACATAATGATGGTCGGTTGTGTTGGCAATTAATAATTGTAAATTTTCAACAGCCTCTCTATACTGCAACCCTTGATAGGCTATTTTTTTGGATAAAAGAAGCTCAGTTAGATTAGTGTAATAACTGTGTAATTTTTCAAAGAAAGAAAATTGCTTTTTTATTAAGGATGTTTTTTTATCAGTTTCTTCCAGTAAAACCTCCAATCGTTTAATATCTTTTAAATAATCAAATAAGTTTTTAGCATCTACTAGATGACGATCAATTTCATTAAAATCATTCAACACTATTGTTGCCCAGTTACAGAAGGCGTCAAAGGTTTCGACTTGATCTTTTGGAGTTATTTCCAGATATATTTTATAGAATTCAAATACTAGTGAAGTATTGTCTATGGAATTTAGATTAGATAATTCTTCAATAAAATCCTCTATACTGATTATTCTTGGGAGAATTACAGTTTTATGTAAACATTTCTTAAACTCGTCTTTTAAGAATACACCGGCCCTTTTGCTGGGCAAAATGATAGTATAGTTGGAAAAACTATCACTTTTGGTTTGCAAATCCTGAACTACAGTATTAAGAAATGTTTGCATATAACAAATGTACAAATAGTACAAACAAAAAAGCCGTACAATTTGTACGGCTTTTTATATTATTAAGGTTGAATTATACTAGTTAGCTAGGTTAATTTCAACTCTTCTGTTTTTAGCTCTTCCTGAACTAGTATTGTTAGAAGCAATAGGCTTGTCTTCACCGTAACCAGCAGAAGTTAATCTGTTAGCAGCAATTCCTTTAGATACTAAGTAATCTAATACAGCTTTTGCTCTAGATTCTGATAAGTTTTGGTTTAATGTGTTTGAACCAACGCTATCAGTATGTCCGTCAATACTAAAATTAGAATCTTTGTATTCTTTCATGATATCAGCAATAAGGTCTAATTTTTCAGAAACACCTACTCTGAAAGTAGATTTACCACTATTGAAGTAGATAGCTTTTGCAAACTCATCTAATTTAGCTTTAGCTTCTTCAGTAATTACCATTTCTGGACAACCTTGGTTAGAAGCAGGACCTACTTCATTAACACAATTATCATCTTTATCTAGTACACCATCACCGTCAGTATCTGGCCAAGGACAACCATTATTAGCAGCTGGACCAGCTTCGTTAACACAATTATCATCTTTGTCATATACACCGTCACCGTCAGCATCAGGACATCCATTGTTAGCAGCAGTACCAGCATCATTTGGACATTGGTCATCTTTATCAGCAACACCGTCACCGTCAGCATCAGGACAACCGTTTAGTGCAGCTAAACCAGCAACTTCTGGACAAGCATCATCACCATCTTTAATACCATCACCGTCAGTATCAGGACAACCGTTAAAAGCTTCTAAACCGAATACGTCAACACACTCATCATCTTTGTCATATACACCGTCACCGTCAGTATCTTTACCACCAAATTTGATAGCAACACCTAAAGCGTGTTGGAAGTGAGGTAATTGACGAGTATCATCAAAAGAATGCTTATACATAGATTGTAAGTTAAGACCTACAAAATCGTTGAACCAGAAGTTAATACCAGCACCACCATTAGCAGTACCAGCACCTAGATCATCAATCCAAGTATAACCACCACCTATTGCTAGGTAAGGGTCAAACCATTTAGAAGCACCAAATAGGTTATTCAAATCATAACGGATGTCTAAATCAGCACCTATGTAAGATAGATCAGAAGCTGATACATCACCTATTTTTTCTATTTTGTTAAGAGAACCGGCAAGACCAAGTGAAAAACCATCACCTAAATATCTACCAACTCTAATTCTGGAAATTGAAGGAATAATGTTATAGTGATCGTCAAAATTCACATATTCATCAAACCAATTTCCCATTCCGGCTTGATTAGTTGGGTAAAAGTCAACCGCATTAACCCCAAAATCTACAGACCAAGGATTGTTTTCGTCTTGTGCACTTACGCTAAAAGTAGCTACTAAAGCCAAAACGAAGAAAACTTTTCTTAAATGTTTCATTGTAATTGATTTAAATTTATTGTTTCTGTTTTAATTCGAAAAAATGCATAAATCGCATTAATACTAAAGGCAAATATATAAAATCTTTATTTAATTAACCTTATTCTTACTTATTTTTTAGACTAAAGCTATTAGTAGAAAACAGCTCTGTTATCTTCTATTTTAGCCAATTCTTTAAGTACTTGGTAAGATCTTCCGCTCTTCATTTTTAAACTGTTATGTACTTGAGAAGTATAACCAGAATAATTATCAATAGTTGGAGGCACATCTTTCTTAATAATTTTAGCTATAAACACACCATTTTGAGTACTAATGCCTTTATAAACTTTTCCTTCTTCCAAAGCAAGTAAGGTGGTTACAAGGTCTTGAGCTCTTCCAACTCCAGATATCATAGGACTACCTAATGAAACGGCATTTGCCGATCCTACAGTTTTATCAAAAGTTTTAGCTATTTCTGCCAAATCATCCCCTTGAATTTTTTCTTTGATGGTGGCAGCTTTCCTCTCATTTAAAAGCATGGTTCTGATTCTTGGTTTGTCAGAGCCTATACTAAGTCCTTTTTTGCGTTTAGCATTAAGTTTAACAACTGCAAAGCCTTTTTCAACATCAAAACGTTTAATATCATTTTCTTTAGTGTCTTTGTTGAAAGCCCAATTTACAATTTGTCTTTGGTTACCTAATGTTGAAACTCTTTCGTCCATTTTTTGTAGACCTATAACCGGCTGAACAGTAACGCTATTTTCTTTTGCAAGCTCATTGATATCTTTGCCGTTAGTAAGATCAGAAGCAAAAGTTTCAGCTTTTTGATAAATAGTACTTATAGTAGCTTCAGAAGCTTCTATTTTTCTTGAGAATGTAGCAAGTTTAATAGCTTGCTGATTATTTTTTTGTCCTTCAATTTCAATGATATGGAAACCGAAATCGCTTTCTACCACGTCCATATCTCCGGTTTTACCTTCAAAAGAGAAATCTCTAAAAGCCGGAACCATTCTATCATAAGTAAACCAACCTAAATCACCACCTTTTTCAGCACTTGTTCTGTCAGATGAAAGGTCTTTGGCTATTTCAGCAAATTTAGTTTTATCAGATTTTACAACAGTTAAAACGCTGTCAGCTAATTTTTTTGCTTCTTCTTTAGTTCTTACAATGGATTGATCAGCACGTAAACTACCTAAATATGGCACCAAAATATGTCTTGCTTTTGCAGAATCAGGTAATTGCTTAGTATCAACCAACTTAGAAATCTTAAAAAACTCGCCTTCTTTGTAAGGGCCATAAACCTCACCGATATTTAGGGTAAATAAACTGTCAGCTAGGTCTTTATTTAATTTCGATTTGAAATAATAGTTGTTATCTAAAGGAGTATCTGAACTATGCTCTCTAAAGAAATCCTCTACATTATCAGTAGTACTTAGCCCTTTAATAGTAACATTAGTTTTTGCTGCAGTACTGTACTTTTCACTATCATTAATTAGTTCAGCAAGTTTGTTTTTTATTTCAGCTTCATCTTCAGGAGTTGCAACAATATCAAACTTTACAAAAGAAACATCTGCAGAACCTTCGCTTCTGTATTGGTCAGGATGCTTTTTAACGTAATCTTTTATTTCATCATCAGTTACTGTAACCAAACTATCACTAATATAAGTGTAAGGCACATATACATATTCAATGTCTAGTTTTGTGTTATTATCAAAATAGTAACGTTCGCCTTCTTTTAAAGTAGCTCCCAAACCGGCTGCTATTAAATTGTTGTAAGCTCTTATCTCTAAGTTAGATTTTATATTTCTTTCAAAATTTAACCAGCTAAGCCACATTAACTTACTTTGCTCATCTTCGTCTTTTCCATCTTTAAGAGATGCTACATATTCTTTAAACATTTCTTCGTCAAACAAACCCGCTTCATTTCTAAATTGAGGGTTGTTTTGTACAAAGGGCTGCTTTAAGATTTCATCCCACACATCTTTTTCTCCTAATACAATTCCGGATTTTTTTAGTTGAGATTCATACACTTTTTCTCTTACTAAATTATCCCAAACATAATTTACGTTTTGAAGTTGTGAGCTTCTGTTTCCGGTATTTGCAGAGTATTGCTCTACTAGTTCAGCAAACTCTTCTCTGCTGATGTTTTCTCCGTTTATTTCGCCAACGGAATTTTGATTTGATCCAATTTTTCCACTGGTTAAGGCATCACCAATCACAAAAGAAAATAATGCCAATGCAATGATTATTATTAAAAATATTGAGCGTTCTCTAATTTTAGATAAAATTGCCATATTTCACTTCTTTTAAATTCAGTTTGCGAAAATACGATTTACCTTTTAATTATGAAATATTTAGTAAGTAAATTTAAGGTGCTTAAAGCAGATTATTCTTCGTCTGGAAGTACTTTTAAATGTACATTGGATATCTTTGATGAAGATACTTCCGTGATGGTAAATTGATAGTTTTCAATTTCAATAACTTCGCCAAGTTGAGGAATGTTTTCAGTTGAATCAACAATTAAGCCACCGAGGGTTTCATAAGCGTCAGATTCGGGGAGGTCTAAATTGTAGGTTTCGTTAATGTAATCTACTTCCAAACGGGCAGAAAACTCATATTCAGTATTGCTAATTTTGTTTTCTAGCAATTCAATGGAATCATGTTCGTCTTCAATATCGCCAAACAATTCCTCGATAATATCTTCTATGGTTATAAGGCCACTTGTACC
>JAGQYU010000142.1 GCA_020435885.1 Flavobacteriaceae bacterium | reverse complement strand
ACAAAAATTGCAAACTCACCGAAATAATAATTGGGGCATTCCATCTGACCATTAAAAATCAAATAAATATTAACAGATGAAAAAAAACATATTGTTTATTACATTACTGATTACGGGCATTGTATCGGCTCAAACCTATGATTTTGAAGCAGATTCAATTCAGATCAGAAAAATATATACCGAGGCTCTTACAAAAGGCAAAAGTTATGATTGGCTGAATTATTTATCCAATCAAATTGGGGCTAGATTGGCGGGTTCTGAAGGAGATAAAAAAGCAGTAGCTTGGGGCAAAGCTGAGTTGGAAAAACTAGGATTGGATAAAGTTTGGTTGCAGGAAGTTACTGTACCACATTGGGTTAGAGGTGAAAAAGAAGAAGCGCATATTATAACACAATATGGTAATTTTAATGTAGATGTTTGTGCTTTAGGAAGCTCTATTGCAACACCTAATGAAGGAATAACTGCTGAAGTAATAGAAGTACAAAGTCTGGAAGAAGTTGAAAAACTTGGTGAAAAGGTAAAAGGGAAAATAGTTTTCTATAATAGGCCAATGCCTGCTGAGAAGATAGAAACCATGCAGGCCTATGGTGCCAGTGTAGATCAACGTTATAGCGGTGCCAGAGTTGCGGGTAAATATGGAGCAGTAGCGGTTATAGTAAGGTCTATGAACTTAAAAATTGACAATTATCCGCATACAGGTACTATGAGTTATGGTGATAATAAAGAAAACGAGAAAATTCCGGCGGCGGCAATTAGTACCAATGGGGCGGAACTGTTAAACAGAATGCTTAAAGAATCTGATAAAATAGATATAAAGTTCTTTTTAAAACAACACTGTAAAAATTTACCTGATACTGTTTCATATAACGTTATTGGTGAGATTAAAGGCAGAGAGTTCCCTAATGAAATTATGGTAGTTGGCGGTCATTTAGATTCGTGGGATTTAGGCGATGGCTCTCATGACGACGGTGCAGGGATTGTGCAATCTATGGAAGTGCTGCGTATGTTTAAGAATTTAGGGATAAGGCCAAGAAGAACACTTAGGGTAGTACTTTTTGCCAATGAAGAAAATGGCCTTGGCGGAGGTAAAGGATATGCCGCCGAAGCTCAAAAAAAGAATGAAAAACATATAGTTGCGTTGGAATCTGATGCAGGTGGATTTACCCCAAGAGGTTTTGGTTTTACCTGTAATGATAAGAACTTTGAACAAGCCGTTGCATGGAAAAATCTTTTTGAACCGTACAACATTCATATTTTTAGACGAGGTGGTGGAGGTGCTGATATCAATCCATTGAAAAAGGATGATAATGTGATGATTGGTCTTCGTCCGGATTCTCAACGTTATTTCGATTATCATCACACAGCTGCAGATACTTTTGAAGCTGTCAATAAACGTGAGTTAGAATTAGGTGCTGCAACTATGGCATCTATCATCTATCTTTTTGATAAATACGGTATTAAATGATCTATACTGATAAGAAGCTGGCTCAACTGGTAATAGAATATTGTGCCGCTTATGGAGTTGAGCACGTGATAATATCGCCGGGTTCCAGAAATGCACCTTTTACGGTAGGTTTTACAAATCACCCAAAATTTACATGCTATAGTGTGGTTGATGAGCGCAGTGCAGCATTTTTTGCGTTGGGTATTGCTCAGCAATTACGCAAACCAACCGCGGTTGTTTGTACTTCCGGATCGGCTTTACTCAATTATTACCCTGCTGTAGCGGAAGCTTTTTACAGTGATATTCCATTGGTGATTATTTCTGCCGACAGGCCTAAACATTTAATTGATATCGGTGACGGACAAACCATCCGACAAGAACATGTTTTTCATAATCACAGTCTTTTCAACGCCAATTTAACGGATAACGAAGAAAGTGCTGAATCTAATCGAAAACTACTTTCTGAGGCATTGAAAATGGTTAATACTTGGAAAGGCCCTGTTCATATCAATGTGCCTTTTGATGAGCCTATGTATGGTGTTATCGACAATATTTTGATTGATAAACCTAATAGTTATACTACTGATTATCAGTTAAATATAGAGGGTTTATCTGCTTTTGCAGAATTGTGGAATACTGCTAGTAAAAAAATGATTTTAGTAGGAAGTCACTATCCTGATAAAAAGTTGGAAAACCAATTAGCGGCATTTATAAATGATGATTCAGTTTTGGTATTGACGGAAACAACTTCAAATCTACATCATGCAAAATTTATCAATAGTATCGATAAATTGATATTTCCTTTAACTGATGAAGTGTGTGAAAGTTTCAAACCCGATATTTTGATCACTTTGGGCGGTATGGTGGTTTCTAAGAAGATAAAACAAATACTTCGGAAATTTCAGCCGAACCATCACTGGCATATTGATTTTAAGACTTCGTTGGATACATATCATTGTTTAACAAAGCATTTTAAAATACATCCAACTGATTTTTTTAGCGAGTTTTTAAACCATACTAAAAAAGTTGATAGTAATTATCAAAAAGCATGGTTATCTATTAAAAGTGATAGAAATAGTAATCATCAAAAGTATTTAGAGAATATCAGTTTTTCTGATCTTAAGGTATTTGATACTATTTTTGAGAGTTTACCAAACGGAATTAAACTGCAATTGGGAAATAGTACGGTAATTAGATATTCACAACTTTTTGATTTGAAAAGTTCTATAGAGGTTTATTGTAACAGAGGCACAAGTGGTATTGATGGATGCACTTCCACAGCCATCGGTGCTGCGTCTGTAAGTGATGCTCAAACTGTTTTTATTAGCGGAGATATTAGTTTTTTCTACGATAGCAATGCTCTTTGGAATAAATATATCAAAACTAATTTTAGGATAATTCTTATCAATAATAACGGTGGAAATATATTTAGATTTATCCCCGGACCTGATAGCACCAATGCACTTGTTTTTTTTGAAGCTCCACATAGTCTTACAGCTGAGCAACTTTGTAAAATGCACCATGTAGAATATTCTTCAGTAGCTGATGAGCAAGAGTTAGAAGACCAATTAAAAACTTTTTATGATGGAGATAGACCTAAACTGTTAGAGATTTTTACGCCAAGTGAATATGATAGCGAAGTTTTGAAAAAATATTTTCGTTCATTATAGTGTTGATAACTAATTAATTAAAAGTCAGTTTACAGCAATTTATATTTTGTAACTTTATAAATAATTAAACAATTTTACTATTAACCTAAAAAAATTTCCTATGAGTAAAAGAGACGAACTTATTACATTGTATGCTAAAGAGCTAAAAGAAAAATGTAATGTAACCGCAGATATGAATCTGCTAACAAAAGTAACTATTGGTTGCGGTCCTTCAATTTATAACAGAGATTCGGCCACAGTTTCCTGCACAAACCAAGATGAGTTGGATACAGTTAAAAATAACTACTTAATAAAAAAATTAGGACTGAAAAACGGACCTGAATTAGATAAAGCAATCGCAAAGGTTTGCGAAAAATTAGGTAGTTCTAACAAAAATAAATACAGAGCGATATTTTACTATCTGCTTTGTAAAGAGTTTGGAAAAGAATCAGTTTACAAATAGAATTCTTTAACGTATTGTATAAAAAAAGCTACTGATTTCAGTAGCTTTTTTGTTTTTTTAGTTTCTATCCCCGCTTCCGCCTTCTTCAATTATTTCTTCGGTTTCGGAATTTTCATCAATTACTTCTTCTTCTAAACCTACTTTAAGGCTTTTTTGTTTTGCTAAGATTCTTTCTACATTTTGATAATAGCCGTCTGCATTTGGATCTTCAGAAGATATTTTGGCATAGCCATTCTTGTAATATTTCAGTGCTTTTTTAAGATCATTACCGGTTTCATAATATTGACCTATATAATAATCACCTATAGGAGATTCAGGATATAGCCTGTTGATCATTTTACCAAATTCCTCTAAGTAAATACCATCTTCTTTATCGAGAATGATAGGCTCAATGGCAAAAATATCACGTTGTCTTATTTTAATGTTTGCTCCGAACTGGTATTGAATTTCTACATATTTTTTCTCAAGATATTCAATAGCTTCTGATGGGCTTAATTCAGCAATGTTAGTATCAAATTCTTCTTTGGTTATTGGAGAGTACATTTCAAAAATATGGGCAAAAGCCCCAGAAATGGCTTGTCCGATAGAAGATATTTTTGTAGAAGTGTCAAAAGTGTCATACTTATATTTAAAGTTCTCATTCTCAAAATTTTTCAATAAATAATATACGCTTTCAATAAATTCATGCTTTTTAGTGCCATTGTATTTTCCATTGTTCAGATAGTAATACGTATTTGTATTTAAAGAAGGTATTTTCCCTCTAAGAAGATCTGCAATATCGGGTGCAAATGATGGATTTATATTGATATAAGCATTAAATATAGGGTCACTCTCAATTAAAAAATAGTTGATGAAATTAGCGGTCATTGTATTTCCAACAACAGTTTTAAAAGGAGATATTCTGTAATTATCTTCAACATGTCTTATAAGCTCATTACGTATAAATCTATAAAATTTAGAGCTACTTTCTGTAAGCATACTATTGGCATCTACTTCGCAATCAGTTCTGCGTTCGTCTTTTTGGTTTTGATAAACTCCCACAACAATTTGTTCTGGAGCCATATCATTTAGTGCAAATAACTTAGAATTTGCCACATAAATATCAAAAAGATGTTCGGCATCTAGTACAATTGCCAAAGGATACACTCTGGTAGAATCAACTAGATAAGATTCCGGAACATAAATTTTTAAAATTCTTTCGCTATTTAGTTCACCGCTTAACTCTCTTGAATTGAAAGTTTCGGTAATCACATTTTGTGCAAATGATAGCGTTGTAATTAGAAATAAAAAAAGTACTACACTCAGTTTTTTCATATTTAATAACAATTTTTTCGTTTTTAACTGACTTATTTTTTAAGTCATTTCCTTAAATCATATCTTTACAAACGAATTAAATTGTAAAATATGATACAGATTGAGTGGAAAACTGTAAAAAAATATGAAGATATTACCTATAAGAAGTGTAATGGTGTTGCCAGAATAGCTTTTAATAGGTCAAATGTGCGCAATGCTTTTAGGCCAAAAACCACATCTGAATTGTATGATGCCTTTTATGATGCGAATGAAGACACAAGCATCGGAGTAGTATTACTTTCAGCCGAAGGCCCTTCAACAAAAGATGGTATTTGGTCTTTTTGTAGCGGTGGAGATCAAAAGGCTCGCGGACATCAAGGATATGTAGGTGAGGATGGTTACCACAGGCTTAATATTCTAGAAGTACAACGGTTAATTCGCTTTATGCCAAAGGTTGTTATTGCGGTTGTTCCCGGATGGGCTGTTGGTGGTGGGCATAGTCTGCATGTAGTTTGCGATCTTACACTGGCTAGCAAAGAGCACGCAATTTTTAAACAAACAGATGCCGATGTTACCAGTTTTGATGGTGGTTATGGTTCGGCTTATTTAGCCAAAATGGTGGGGCAAAAAAAGGCAAGAGAGATTTTCTTTTTAGGAAGAAATTACTCCGCTCAAGAAGCGTTTGAAATGGGTATGGTCAATGCTGTTATTCCACATGATAAGTTAGAAGATACTGCATATGAGTGGGCTCAGGAAATTTTAGCAAAATCACCAACATCCATAAAAATGCTGAAATTTGCCATGAATCTTACAGACGATGGTATGGTTGGGCAACAGGTTTTTGCAGGTGAAGCAACTCGTTTAGCCTACATGACCGATGAAGCCAAAGAGGGTAGAAATGCCTTTTTAGAAAAGCGAAAACCGAATTTTGAAAAAAAATGGATACCATAAAATGAGAACTAAAACAATAAAGTTTTCGGATTTTGAAAAGAAAATTTTGGTCGAACTATTAACAAAAAGAATTGATTTTGTAGTAAAAGAAAATGAAAATTGGCATGAAGCACCAAAAAGCTAGCTTGAAAAGTATTATGATCCATTTTTAAAGGCGAAATTAAAAATAGAAGATAAATTTGATTTATATACAAAAGGAGAAAAAATTGCTATGCGTAGTTGTTTAAATGAAGAGATTTCAATTAATGACTCAAATAAAGAAGTCTTAAAGATCATTTTAAAAAAAATCAATAAGTGAATTATGAAAATAATTTGTATAGGCCGTAATTATGCCAAGCACATAGAGGAATTAGCCAATGAAAAACCAGAAAACCCTGTCATTTTTTTAAAACCGGATTCGGCTATTTTACCTAAAAAAATGCCTTTTTTCATTCCTCCGTTTTCTAATAATATTCATTATGAAGTAGAGGTTTTGGTAAAGATTGATAAAGTAGGGAAGTACATTGAGGAAAAATTTGCCCATAAATATTATGATGAGATTGGATTAGGGATAGATTTTACTGCTAGAGATGTTCAAGATAAATGCAAAGAGAAAGGGTTGCCTTGGGAAAAAGCAAAAGCTTTTGATGGAAGCGCAGTTGTTGGCGAGTTTTTCCCAAAAACTCAATTCGATTTATCTAATTTGGAATTTAAACTAACAAAGAATGATGTAGTTGTTCAAGACGGAAATACGGCGGCCATGCTTTGGAAAATTGATGAACTGATAGCGTATGTGTCGCAATTCTTTACGCTAAAAAAAGGAGATATTATTTTTACAGGAACGCCAGCCGGAGTTGGTAAAGTTGAAGAAAATGATGTGCTTACAGGAACAATTAACGGCATAGAAGCTTTTAACATTAAGATAAAATAATTACGTTGAACGCAGAAATTATTACCATTGGCGATGAAATTTTAATAGGTCAGGTAGTTGATACTAATTCGGCTTTTATCAGTAAAGAGTTGAATAAGATCGGTGTTTCTGTGTATCAAATTACTTCGGTTCAAGACGATAGAGAACATATTTTAAAAGCATTTAAAGAAGCTGAGGAAAATGCTGAAATTATCATAATTACGGGTGGATTAGGCCCTACAAAAGACGATATCACCAAACATACTATTGCTGAATATTTTGGGGATATTTTAGTTAAAGATGAGAAAGTAATGACCCATGTTGAAGATATTTTCAAAAATTACGTTAAAAAACCAATGTCTGCATTGAATTTAGGTCAGGCAATGGTTCCTTCCAAGGCAACAGTTTTGTTTAATAAATATGGAACCGCCCCTGGAATGTGGTTAGAAAGGAACGGAAAAGTTTTTGTTTCCTTGCCGGGAGTTCCTTTTGAAATGAAAGCGCTGTTGCATAAAGAGGTAATACCAAAATTAAGAGATAAATACCACTTTCCTTTTATTCTGCACAAAACATTAATGACCTATGGTTTAGGGGAGAGTTCCCTTGCTGATCGGTTGGATGGTTTTGAAAAAGAATTGCCAAGTTTTATAAAACTGGCCTATTTACCTAATTTCGGTAAAGTTAGGCTGCGTTTATCCGCCAAGGCAGAAGATAAAGATTTGGTGCTAACCGAAATGAATGAACAGGTTAAAAAGCTTATACCTATTATTGAAGATGTTTTTATTGGTTTTGATGATGAGGAAACATTAGAATCTTCTGTGGGTAAGTTGCTCAAGGCAAATAATGCCACACTTTCAATAGCTGAAAGCTGTACCGGAGGTGCTGTATCGGCGGCAATTACGTCTGTTCCGGGTGCTTCTAATTATTTTATAGGTTCTGTGGTTAGTTATAATGAAAGGATAAAAACGGATTTCATTGGTGTTTCCAAGACTGCTATTGAAAAAAATAGTGTTGTAAGTGCTGAAGTAGCTTTAGAAATGGCCAAAGGAGTTCAGAAATTGTTCAAAACAGATTATGCTATTTCTATAACCGGCAATGCAGGCCCTACAAAAGATAAAACAGATAAGTCCGTTGGGGTTGTATTTATTGCCATTGCTACACCATCAGAAACTTTTGTAGAAGAATTTAACTTCGGACAACCAAGAGAAAAAGTTATTCAAAGAGCAACTAATAAGGCTCTGGAACTTTTAAATAAAGAATTGCTAAAAAACAATAAAAATAGTTTGCTAATTGAATAAAAAGTTGCTATTTTTGCCCCCTGATTTTTCGAAACAAGAAATTTAAAGATTTAAAAAATGTCAAGAGTTTGTGAGTTAACGGGGAAAAAAGCCATGGTTGGAAACAATGTTTCCCATGCTATGAACAAAACCAAAAGAAAGTTTGACGCTAACTTAATTAAGAAGCGTTTTTACATTCCTGAAGAAGATAGATGGATTACATTGAAGATATCAACTTCGGCATTAAAAAGTATCAACAAAAAAGGTATTTCTGCCATGCTTAAAGAAGCTAAGGAGAAAGGCTTTTATACTAAATAAATAGTACAATGGCAAAAAGTAAAGGAAATAGAATTCAGGTTATTTTAGAATGTACTGAGCACAAAGAAAGTGGAATGCCAGGTACTTCTAGATATATTACAACTAAGAATAAAAAGAATACTCCAGACAGAATGGAATTGAAAAAATTCAATCCTATCTTAAAGAGAATGACTGTTCATAAAGAAATTAAATAATTCGAAATTTTCTAGGAAAATTTCAGATAACGTCTAAGATCATGGCAAAGAAAGCAGTAGCATCCTTACAAACAGGCTCAAAAAGATTAACAAAAGCCATTAAAATGGTAAAGTCTCCTAAAACTGGAGCTTATACTTTTGTTGAATCAGTTATGGATCCAACCCTAGTTGACGATTTTTTAAAAAAATAAATTCAATTAGTATAATAGCATAAAAGCTACTTTCAAGCAGATTGAAAGTAGCTTTTGTTTTTTATATTTGTTCGTAATTGTTTATACGTAAATTGATTATTATAGTAAGATGAGTTTATTCAAAAAGATATTTTCAAAAGAAAAAAAGGAAACACTAGATAAAGGTCTGGAAAAAAGTAAAACCACTTTTTTTTCAAAACTTTCAAAAGCAGTTGCAGGAAAATCTAAGGTTGATGATGATGTGCTTGATAATTTGGAAGAAGTATTGGTTTCTTCTGATGTTGGTGTAGCAACTACTCTTAAAATAATTGAAAGGATTGAAGCCAGAGTTGCTAAAGATAAATATTTAGGTACTGATGAGTTGAATCAGATATTACGTGAAGAAATTGCCGGGCTTTTATCTGAAACGAATATTGGAAATGAAACGGAATTTACTATTCCTGTAGATAAAAAACCTTATGTAATAATGGTTGTGGGGGTTAATGGTGTTGGAAAAACAACAACCATTGGGAAATTGGCTGCTCAATTCAAAAAGCAAGGCTTAAAAGTGATGCTCGGTGCGGCAGATACATTTAGGGCTGCAGCAATAGACCAGTTACAAGTTTGGGCTGACAGGGTAGATGTGCCTATTATAAAACAACAAATGGGCAGCGATCCGGCATCTGTTTCATACGATACTGTTCAATCGGCTATAAATCAAAATGTGGATGTAGTTATAATTGATACGGCAGGGAGGTTACATAATAAGGTGAATCTGATGAATGAACTCTCTAAGATAAAAAGAGTAATGCAAAAAGTAGTTTCTGATGCCCCACATGATGTTTTATTGGTTTTAGATGGTTCTACAGGGCAAAATGCTTTTGAACAGGCAAAACAATTCACAAAAGCTACAGAAGTAACTTCGCTGGCGGTTACCAAGTTAGATGGAACTGCTAAAGGGGGTGTTGTAATTGGTATTTCTGACCAGTTCCAGATTCCTGTAAAATATATTGGAGTAGGTGAAAAGATAGACGATTTACAAGTATTCAATAAGTTTGAATTTGTTGATAGCTTCTTTAAATAAAAAAGAGGCCCTTTTTAGGGCCTCTAACATCAACAAATTTCCTTAAAACTACTTAAATTAAACAATGATTGCCTGTTGATAACTACTCAATTTTTATTACTGTGTCATGCCAAATATTCTGATTTTCATCCCTAATAACTAAATAATAGGTATCTGAAGGAAGGTCTGAAACATTTATATGATAAACCTTCTTGTTTTTCATATCTTCATATATGACTGTTTTAATTGGTTCTGGTGCGTCAATAGTCCTACTTACTGAATTATATATTTCTACAGTATATACTTGAACATCATCAAATTTAATCTTCAGATCATCTTTAATTGGGTTACCGAGTACTATAGGGTTATTATTAGATTTTAATGGAGGCGGAGGTAGTGAAAGAATAGCATCAGGAACATATTGGGGCAATCCTTTTGTAGCACCAACTGTTCCGGTACTGTTAAAATCTATTGCACTATAAACAAAATTACAAGCATCTTGCAATCCATTTGGGTTATTAATGGCACTAATATAATCTGAATCTGTAGCTACATATAATTTATCATCAATAGCTTTTTGTATACTATATAAAGAAGCATCATCGGTGCTAAATATGCTATAAAAACTATTATCTCCCCTGTATTGGATTTGGTAAATATTATTAAATCCACTTGCATTTAAAGATTCACTGACATATAGTAAATTACTGTCTGGTGAAAACTCTATTCCATAATAATAGCTAGAAATAAACATATGATTATCATGTACATATAAATTGGAAAGAACACCGGTTGTTTCGTCAAAATCAAATGTACTGAGGTTTTCATTGGGTGATTCATGAAGAAAATCGCTAGAAAAAAATGGGCTAATGTTATTTACAAGAGCTATATTGGCATTATCAGGTGAAATTTTCATTTGCCCCCCGGCAACTAATTTTCCATATTTTGAATAAAATGGAAATGTAGATTGGCTTACCAAATTAATTCCAAATTCATCAATTTTATAAGAGTAGAAAGTGTCAATTGCAGATGTACTATCTGTAGCTCCAAAAACAATTAACCAATAGGCCAAACCATCACTAGTTTTTGCAACAGCCATCCTATCAGATGTATTGAGTTGTAAATTTATACCTGATTCAAGTACATCTCCATTACCAATATCCAATGCCATATCTATTATTGCATAATTGAGATTAAATAAACTAGTACTTTCATATGATTCTTCGAAATGGAAAATGTAGTATTTAGAAGGATCATTTGGAGTTGGAATAATTAAAGTAGTACTAGCTTCAGGAGATCCATCTAAAGATTCCTCACCATTAGGCATATAATCATGATTCTTGTTATATACACTTATTCCATCAGTATAAAACAATAAATTTCCTAAAGCATCGCTAACTGATGCAGTGGCATTAGGGCTGTACATTGCCGAATTTGTAAGTATTGTAGGATATTCAGCTCCATTGAAATTTAAACCGGCATAAGAGCCAAAATACCAATTTGAATTCTGCAATTGAGCATTTGCATTCAAAGTGATACTTAGAATAAAAAGTAAAAGAGTAATTTTTTTCATAAGCGTTTGGTTTAAAAACCCCTAACCCAACTAGTTGCTTGATTGTAAAAAGGTTAAGTATTCTTTTTTGTTGGGAAAGGGATTAGGTTAATGATTGTATTTACATTTTATAGGTTACTAATTCTTTTTCATCAGTATAGACAACATTCAAAGAACTTGCTATTGATTCAAATAGGGGTTTGAATTTTTCCATCCTAATGTATAGTTCTTGTTCGCTTTTATCATATATATGGCAATACATATTTATATTCAATCTTTTTATGGTTGTAGAATATGTAAGCTGACCTTTTTTTAATTTGCTGTCTATACTTGGATCAACTTCTACAGAAGTTTTAATTATAAATTGATGATTGCCAATTTTTTGTGTTTTTGTATTGTTCTCTAATGCTATACTTGGCTTTTCACCTTCGATGTCTGAGAAAAATACAGTTACGATTTCATTTCCGTAACCCATTCTACTTTTGAACTTTTTAGATTGACTGAATTTGGTAGCAATCTCCTTCCAGCTTTTGGGCATTATTAAAGAATAAGTTGCTTTCTTGTCGTTAGAAATAACGTTTATCTCATAAGAGTTTACATAATTTTTGGCAAACTCGCCTTCAGGATTATCTTTATATTGATAGTGAAGAATATTTTCAAAAATGGGTGTTTGAATATAACCGTTAGATCTGTTGTTAATTTCCTCAATAAAAAAAGAAGCATTTTGAATTGAATTTTTATTGACACTCTTAAAACCTTCAGAAATTTGTTGATTATATGAATTAACAAAATAATCAAATTTATCTCCTAACAGTTTTTTGATTTGAGTATCGATATTGCTCATGGCAAGTCCAAATTTAGAATCGAACTGTATATTGGCTTCTTCAGCTTTTGTTTTAAGCTCAGGGTAATTTTCTTTTATAAAATTGATAGTGGATTGCTGCCCGTGTAAAAAACCAAAGGCTTTACAAAGAGCCACATACTCATCATTGTTCTGTGCCGAGACAAATAACGATGAGGTTAATAATAAAAATGCAAATACGGGTTTCATAAATATATAAGTGTTTAGCGATTGTTTAGCGACAAATCATTTGACATTGATAAAATTAATTATAAAAAACCAATTTGCTCGACTGGAAAACCGCAAAAATTTTGCGGAAAAACCGTAACACTTTTTAAATATAACTCCTTAATTTAGTGAAGATTAAATAAGGTTAAGTATGCAGGTTAAGTATATCATTATTGAATCTAAAAAAGAGGTGGTAGAGAAGCTCCGAAAGAGTTTTTCTAAGCATGAAAATTACTATTGTATAGGAGTTGCAAGCAATTATGAAGAATCGTTAGATTTGATATTAGAACACATTCCAGATGTGGTATTTATGGATGTTGATGATTGTGGTTCTGCAGGGTTCAATGCGCTGTATTTTATGAATGATTTGTATAAATACATGCAAGAATTACCTCAATTTATTGCCTTGTCCAGTACCAAAGATTATGCCTACGATTGTCTTAAAAATAACTTTTTTGATTATTTGCTAAAACCTGTCAGTGATTTAGAACTTAGAAAAACACTTTCTAGATTTAATAAAAAACCAGTAGAAAAAACCAGTAAGCTTTGTTTAAAATCATACAAAGATTATAGGTTTATTGATATTGATGAAATACTTTTCTTAAAAGCAGACAATGCATCAACAGATTTTTTTATGGTAGACGGAACAAAGGTCAGCGCTTACAAAACATTGAAGTTTTTTGAAGACCTTTTGCCAGAAAATTTTACGAGGATACACAACAGTTATATAGTTAATCAGAATTATGTTTCAAGAATTCATTTTGGGAGATCAAAATGTACTTTAAAGAATAATAATTTTAATATTCCTTTCTCTAAATCATATAGAGAAAATGTTATTGTGCTGGAAAAAGAACTTTCTAAAAAAGCCATCTTATCTTTAAATTAACTAAAAAGGGTCAGTTACTTTTAAAATAGTAGTATTCGCTTTTAGTTAAAGACTGTTTACTAAATCAACTAAATTTTTTTAGCATTGTATTCGCTGCAAATCTAATTTAGCAGCAGAATTAGAGCTCTGATTTTTTAATTGAAAAGATGACTGATCATCACTTTTCATAAAGTTTTTCGGTTTTTCCGAGAAGCGATAATATGTTTATTAATGAAAAAGTGTAATAATTAAAAAATCGACAGTATGAAAACTTTAAGAAATATTTTTGCATTATTTGTTTTGACTACAGCTATGTATTCGTGTGACTCAGAAGTAACCCTAGATGACCCGCAAAGTGAAAAAATTGAAAGTATAGAAACCATCTCTGCAGAAACTGGAAACCAGAATAACCAAAATAGTGATACTGGAAGAGGATAGGATTTAATAAAATAAATTTAAAATATATTTAAAACCTCAAAATTTTACTTGAGGTTTTTTTATTTTTAGCCTAAATAAGCAATGAAAGCATTTGAAAATTAAGATTCGAATTATATTATCTCTATTATTTCTTATAAACAATATCAGTAACGTTTTGTCTCAAGAGGTTGAGATTAATTCGATTGATACTGCTAGCATAAAATTGTTTTTGAAATATGCTAAGGATGAGAAAAACAGTAATGAAAAAAGAAAAGATTTTGCAAGTAGGTCTTCTGAATTAGCTTTTTCTATTAAAGAAGATTCATTAAGAAATACTTACTTTCTAGATTTGGCTCTTTTTTATTCTAAATTAAATGATTCGTATAATTTTAAAAGATTCAATACTCTATCTACACAGTTATCTCAGCAGTTAAATGATTCTATTAGTGTGGCTTATAATTATTGGGATTTAGCATTTTTTTATAGAAAAAATAATATAAAAGATAGTGCTTTTTATAATTACTCTAAAGCGCAAAAGATTTTTGATAAAATGAAGGATAGTTTATATAATTCAAAAATGCTTTTAGCTATGGCTGAGGTTCAGAAAGACATGGAGGATTATACAGGTAGTGAGATTACAATAATAGAGGCAATCAAGATATTTGAGACGCAAGATGATTATTCAAATCTATATGTTTCATACAATTTACTAGGTATTATTTTTAATGAATTAAATGAGTATGGGCAGTCATTATTTTATCATAATGAAGCGTTGAAATATTTAAAAAAAATAGATGATAAAGTGGTTAATAGAGGAACGTCTCTCAATAATATAGGGGTAGTTTATCAAAATATGAATAATCACTTTAAGGCTATAGAAGAGTTTGAACTTGCATTAAAAGACAACAATTTAAAAAATGAGAGCCCAAAACTGTATGCAATGCTTATAGATAATTTAGCATTCAGTAGATTCAAAGTTAGGGATACTATAGGAGTTGTTGATTTATTTATGAAATCACTTAAAATTAGAGATAGTATGGGAGACATTCCTGGTGTTACAATCAACAAATTACATTTAGCAGAATATTATCTATATAAAGAGAATATTGTAAAAGCTATAAAAGAAGCTAAAGAATCTTATGAATTATCA
>JAGQYU010000141.1 GCA_020435885.1 Flavobacteriaceae bacterium | reverse complement strand
AATACGTTCTATTCAATTTTTTTCTACCAATATTTCCCAGGTTATTGAATAGTTATCCTTGGGTTTTAACACTTGTAGCCCTTTCAAATTGTTAAAACAATTTGGAGCACCAGTTAAAGGCTCTAATGCTATAACGTTAGCTTCATTTATTGTATATACAATCAAATAATTATATTTATTTGAAGATCTCAGTTTTAGCTGATAACCTGGAGTAATCAATTTAAGCACATTTCCCTTTATTAGAAAACAGTCGTCAAATTTTTTATTTATTAATAACTCACCCTTATAAGTTAAGGGCTTTTCATCAATTGCAACCAGATTTTTATCAAAAATAATCTTTTTCAAGCAATTCATTTTGATTCTACTTACATTCAGATTATCACTATGAAAATAGGGATGCCACCCTACACTAAACGGGAATGATTGATTACCGGTGTTGTTTATGGAACAAGTTAATGTCAGATCATTGCTAGTTAATATATATTTGAGTTGCACACTATATGAATAAGGAAATCCTTCTACTAAATCTTTTTGTCTGTATTCCAAAACTACTTCAACCTTTTTATTTGAAGAACATTGTGAAATGACATGGAATGGCTTATTGTAGATTAAACCATGAAGTGCATTCTGATTTTCAATTTCATTGATAGGCAACGAATATAGCTTATCTAAAAAAATATATCTACCATTTTTTATACGGCCAGCAAATGGAAATAATATAGATGAAGCAAAAGTATCTTTATATTTTAAGGGAATTAAATTCTTGATAATGGAATTTCCTTTTATGGTTAGGGATTCAAGACTACCACCATTATTTAAGTTTAAGGTTGCAAAACTATTTGTTTCTTTATCTTCCAGTGAGAGTATTATCTCATCGGTGTTTTTACTTTGACTAGTCTTAATTTTAAACACAATCCAAATAAATTTAGTCTATAATAATTTCATCAATAAACAACCATACCCCTCTATTTGGATCGGGGTTCATAGGTAATACATCAACTGTTATTTTAATAAAATTCGTTTCTACCTCAGCTTCTAAGTCAAGTTTAAACTCTTCTAGGCCTACATTTGGATTAGTTTTATATGGTCTAACTAAGTTTGCCCGTTTCACATAATTAATACCATCATCAGATATGTATATATTAATTCCTACAGGAAAATAAATATCCGATCCTTGATCTTCAAGTGCACCAATTGAAACACTTTTTACTTTCGCTTTACCACCCAAATCTACAATAACTTCCATACTTTCACCTAACCACCCCTGCCACTTGCCATCGAAAAAATTCTTAGTCCCTCTTAACCCATCAACGAGGTTCATGACTCCAGTACCTTTGTATCTATCATTGTACCTGTTAACATAATGAACTTTTTTCGCCATTGCCTTATGAAACTTTATTGTTTTATTAAATGATTGTCCTACTGGTTCATTGTCTCTAAATAGAGAAGCTGTTATTGTCGAAGTTTTGTCCAGAACAATTGTACCGGAATACGGTATGGCTTCAGAAATTAGATTATCATTATTTAGTACATATCGAATATCAGAATTAGGAAATTCTGTTTGCAAACTCAAGTTAATTGTGTTATTTCTGCTATCAAATTGTGTACTATCAGTAATTAAAAATGCACTTTCTGAGTAATTTATACCTTGATACCTGTAACGATTTAGCATTTTCAATAGTCGGGTGGCAAAACCATTCCAATCTTTATTCTCCTTGCTAGACCATAAAGATTCTGACATAGCTGCTAATCTTGGAAAAATCATATATTCTGAATGGGATGTTGTGCTTACATATTCAGACCAAAGGTTTGCTTGTCCCCCTAACACATGCTTTGCTTCTTTTTCAGTCATACTTTCATGTACAGGATCGAATGCATAGACTTTATTTAACGGTAAATAACCTCCTTGAGCAATAGGTTCTAAATCATGAGGGCCTTGATAATGATTTATATAACAATACTCACCTGGTGTCATAATGACATCATGACCACTACTTGCTGCCTCAAGTCCGCCTTGATACCCCCTCCAACTCATTACAGTTGCATCTGGAGCCAAACCGCCTTCTAAAATTTCATCCCATCCAATTAGCTTCCTACCTTTTGAGTTTATAAATTTTTCTACACGCTTTATGAAATAGCTCTGTAATTCATCAACACCATTTAAATGTTCTGTTTTAATTCTGTTTTTACAGTATTGGCAAGAATTCCAATTTGTTTTTGTAGCCTCATCGCCACCAATATGGATATATTTAGACGGAAATAATTCCATTACTTCTGTCAAAATATCTTCTAAAAAAACAAAAGTTTCCTCTTTTCCGGCACAATAAATATCTGTTATAGGCCATATACCACCTGAAGGTACTTCAACAGGTATATCATTACAAGAATATTCAGGATAAGCAGCTATAGCACTTGTCACATGAGCTGGCATTTCAATTTCAGGAATAACTTCTATATGTTTCGATGCAGCATAAGCTACTATTTCTTTTATATCTTCTTGTGTATAAAATCCTCCATACAATAAGGTATCACCCATTCTATGAACATTACGTGCATTCCAATGAAGATCCTCTTTATCAATTCTCCATGCACCAACTTCTGTAAGCTTAGGATATTTTTTAATTTGCAATCTCCACCCCTGATCATCTATTAAATGCAGATGTAAAACATTCATTTTATGGGCAGCCAACCTATCAATGGTTTTTAAAATATATTCTTTATCAAAAAAATGGCGTGATACGTCTAACATTAAACCTCTCCAAGGAAAGCGAGGTTTATCCTTTATCACAACGTTTGGTAATCGCCAATTTACTCCTTCTTGTAAAGACTTAGATTCAAGCTCTTCCGGAAGTAACTGAACTAGTGTTTGCACACCATAAAGAAAACCAGAATTAGTGGAGGCTGTAATCGTAATAGATTTAGATGTAACTGTTAAATGATACATTTCCTTTTCTAATGCTGTATCCTTTATAAACTTTACTACATTAGAAGTTAGAGAGTTTTCTTTAGCTAGCTCTAGGTGCATTCCTGCTGCCATTTTAAACTTTTGTTGAAGGTCAATAACAACTTGATGAATACTCTCATCGTAAATTATTATTTTGGTTTTGTCGTTAAAAGTAAAATAACCTTTGTTAAGTATTAATTCAACTGGCTTGGGTATAACAGAAATATCAGCTGCACTAAATTCATCTTTAGAAGTAACTTGACAAGAATAAAAAATTAACGAAATGGCAAAAATTGATAAAAAATATTTTTTTTTCATACTTAAAGGTTATGATTTAAAAATTAATTTTAATATTTAGTTGGGAATAAACATATCTTTATTATCCGTTAAGTCCTCCAAACTAAACCTTTTAAATCGTAATAGAGAATGATTTACTTCATATAATACACCGATTTTTCCATCAGGTAATATGGTTATACAGGAGTAGTTTGAATCACCTTCTTGATATAATTTTGAATACGCCCAGGTTTCACCTTCATCATAACTAATTCTTAAAGTTCCATTTACTCTTGATGACGAATTACCAGCATTACTAAACAATATTCGATCTTTATCATATCCATCCAAAGTAGAGGTATATCTTATAATATTACCTTGGCATATTGGATCAATAAGTACAGAATCAAAATGATAAGGCTCCCAGGTTGTACCTAAATCTGAAGTATAAGTCACTAAACGGGTAGAGGTTCCGTAATGATTTCTCGCATTTACCATAATACGACTATCATTTAATTCAACAATTGTGTTTTCATCAAATTTTTCATAGCTATTTGTAACAGATCTACTCCATGTATCACCATGATCAGTACTATAAATTAATCCTCCGTAAATTACACCCGCTCTTACAATGGCAATTGGAATTACAAGCGTTCCATTTCTCAATTGAATACCTGTTCCTCCTGATGCCCAATA
>JAGQYU010000140.1 GCA_020435885.1 Flavobacteriaceae bacterium | reverse complement strand
TACCGGAGGTAGGTTTATCAAGGCATCCTATAATATTCAGCAATGTACTTTTACCAGAACCGCTGGAACCCATTATGGTCACAAATTCACCCTCTTCGATTTTAAAAGAAACGCCTCTCAAAGCATGGACAGTTTCATTGCCCATAACAAAATCCTTCTTTAGATTATCTATATGGATAATGGTTTTTTTCATTATTCTTTTTTCTTGTTTCTTCCTGGTGGTTTTGGCATAAACGGACTTTCAGTTCCAGATGCCTCATCTCCTGAAACTTCACCTAGGCTGGATTGTTTTACATTATACACTATTTTATCACCTTCAGTAACTCCACTTAAGACTTGAACATTAACACCATCACTAGCTCCTATCTCGATAGTTACAGGTTTAATTTCATCATTATTCAAACTCCATAGTACTTTCTTGTTTTCTCCTGTAATATCTGATTCTGAAGGCTCCAAAGGTTGTTTTCCATGTATGCTGTTATATTCTGCTAACAATTGCATGTTAGGATTAAAATTTATGGCTTTTGCCTCTATAATGAGAATGTCCTTTAATTCCAATGTATAAATGGATATGGTTGCTGTTAGTCCTGGCTTTAATTTCAGTTCTGGATTATCAGCTTTAACAACAACCGTATATGTAACAACATTAGAGGTAACCGTTGGGTCTAAACGTACCTGGGTAACCGTTCCTAAAAACTCTTCATTTTGGTAAGCATCAACTGTAAAAGAAACTCGCTGTCCTTCAGTTACCTGACCTATATCTGCTTCATCCACGTCTGCTTCCACCTGCATTTCTCTTAAATCTTTTGCTATGGTAAAAAGTGTTGGCGTACTAAAACTTGCTGCTACGGTTTGCCCTTCATCAACATCTTTCGACAGTATTACTCCGTCTATAGGTGAATAAATATTGGCATAACTCAAGTTAGTCTTAGCCTTCTTTAAATCTGATAAACGTTGTACAACAACACTTTTTGCATTATTTAGATTATAAACCGCTTGATCATAATCTGCTTTACTTAAAACTTTATTATCGTACAAAGTTTTTTGTCTGTCAAAAACGGTTTGTAAATAATTTTGTTCGTTTAAGGCATTATCATACGATGCCTGGGCTTGTGTTAAAGCTGCCTTTAAATTAGTCTTATCCAATTCGGCAATTAATTGTCCTTCCTTCACTACACTATTAAAATCAACATATATTTTTTCAACTACCCCAGATACTTGTGTGCCGACTTCTACCTGAGTTATCGGTTCAATAGTGCCAGTAGCTGTAACGGTAGTTATTACCTCTCCTCTTTTTACTGGAATTGTCTCAACAACTATTTCAGTCTGCTTTTGTTTAGAAAACAGTCTATAACCAATAATAATTAATAATAGCACTATAATTGATCCTAGAATTATCTTTATTTTTTTGTTTTTCATTTTTAATCTATTTTAATAGGATTACCTTGATAAAATTGAAGTAGCTGAGAGTAAAGTATATTTAAATATTTGGCCTGTAAATAATTTATTTCTGCATTGGTATAGGTGTTTTGACTAACAACTAAATCTGTTGTGCTAAGTGCGTTTAATTCATACTTCTTTTGTGCCAATTTGTAGGATTCTTTAGTAGCATCTCTTGCGGATTTAGATGCTAATAATTGTTCTTGAGACGATATTGCATTTTGCCATGCGGTTTCAATTTTTTGATATAGTTCCTTTTTTGTGGTTTCTAACTGTAGTTCAGCTTTTCTTATATTTATTTTAGCGTTTTCTACTTGTGTTTTTGTTTGATTTCTGTTAAATATGGGAATTGATAAAGACAGTCCAATCCTTTGATTAAAGTTAAAATCCAGTTGATCTGAAAAGTTCATATCCTGAACATCCGTATACCCTGATCCTAAGCTTCCGGTTAAAGACAAACTTGGCAAAAAACCTCCCTTTGCAATTTCCAAATCCTTTTTTGAGATGTCAACACCTACTTCCGTTGCTTCAATTTCAGGCAGAACTTCCAATGCCTTTTGATATATTTCTAATTTATCCTGAATCAGTAATGATTCTGTATAATTTTTTATTGTATCTATTTCAAAAGATTGTTCCGGAGGTAGCTCTAACAGCTGTTTTAAAACAAGTAATTGCTGTTGATAGTTATTTTTTGCAGTTATCAAATTATATTTATTCGTAGCTGCTTGCGATTGTGCATCAGTATAATCTACCATCGGTATTGTTCCAGCATCTAACCTCGCTTTTGCCTGCTCTAGTTCTTTTTCTGAACTCTCTAAATTACGCAGTGCTATCATTATATTCTCTTTGGTATAAAGTGCTTGTATATAAGACTCTAAGACATTTAAAATTATACTATTCTTAGACTCTTTTATATATAATGTACTCTGATCAACAACTAACTTATTTTGTTTAACTTGATTATTTAATTGATTACCATTATATAACATTACTGAAGAACTTAATCCTAAATTAGTTGAGTTAGTAGTCTGAGAAACATAATCACTAGTAATATTATCAATTGTGGTACCAAATGATAAATTCTGAGAGGCACTACCTGTTAAATTAGGCAATCTGGATGATTTGGATTGTGCATAGTTTAACTCACTACTATTTTTTGTTAATTCAGCATTTTTAACAGTAATGTTATGCCCAATTGCATAATTAATACATTCTTCTAATGACCATAATTTGTTTTGTTCTTCATAGGCCTGTCCATAAGAATGTAAAACGGTTAGCAAGACTATTAGTAGTATAAAATTTTTCATCTGAATATTCTTTTAATGAAAAAACTATAACAAATTTCACACATTAAAATCTCAAGATTTAAAATAATATACGTACACCTGAATTTACTATACCAACAATAGATTTCTATTGATTATTACAACTCCGAAGATAAATTTACGGATTGTATGATTCTGTTAATATAAAATGAAAAAGTTTTGTGTCCAATTAAATAACAATATCCATCTTATGAAAAAGATATGTCAGATCCATATGCAAACTATTTACTTCAAATATTTTCAAATCAAAATTAGCTTCAAAAAATATTAATATTTTTGCTAAAGAAAGTAAATTGAACTATTTGCAATCAATTTGATCGTCAACAATTCGGTCAACAGATTTTGTAACGTTTTAAAAATACAGTTATAGTCAGGAATACTTTTCAATGGTTTGAATCCTGTCGAGGTCATTACAAAAAGAAAAGCCCAGCAAATGCTGAGCTTTTCTTTTAACCAAACTATAAATTTAAACTACTCCTATGATTTCGAATTCATTAAAGTTCTTTAGGGGAGAAAGGTCATTCTTTCTTCGTCTTCTTTTGGGAGTAAAAGTTGCCTTACTTCCGTAAGACAACCTTTACATATCATAGCAACTTTCCCATCTTATTTTAGTTTTGATTTAATTAATCCGTAAAAATCTTATTACAAAAAATGTTTCTTTTTAGGGACTTATACAAGTTTACTTTATGTTTCATTTTTTATTTAGCATTGATTTTTACAGCTAAATTCAAAACCCGATATTTTTAAAGAACCTACCCAATGTTGGGCTTTCATATATAGAACAACTCTCCTCTAAAAATTCCTACCCTATTTATTTTAATTTTTTATAAATTTTTTTTTTTTTTTTTATCTTTAATACTACAATCATTTTTTTTTCGTTTTTTTTTTTTT
>JAGQYU010000139.1 GCA_020435885.1 Flavobacteriaceae bacterium | reverse complement strand
TGTCCATTTATAACTAAGTTTTATCAGTCTTTTAAGTTCATATAAACAGAGCATCATCATTATAAAAAAAACTAAATAAAAAGTTTCTTTTGAGTAAATAATTGAGCTGATTACTATTATAATGTAAGCAAGCCCGGAAAGGGCTCTTATTAAAAGTTCTCGCATGCTATAAATCTTCTAACAGCAACAAATATAGGTTTTTTGCATTATCATTGCCGTAGTTTAAAAAATCTTCTTCAACTCTTTCCGGCACATAGCTTTTTATAGAACTTATATTGGTAGGATAGTTTTTTACATAGGTTTTGCGAATGCCCATTAACCCCTCACTTTTATTTCTAACCAATTGGCTGGTTTTTGCAAAAACAATAAAATGAGGCGATAGGTCTGATATTTTATATTCATGCACTTGCGTGGATGAAAACATAATACTGCCATCTTCGGCCAATAAATGCTCACAAAGTGTAAAAAAAGGACAGTCACTATTTACTTTGTTGGTAGAATCAGTTTCTACTATCGTAAGCAATTTAGATAAATCGTTATCAAAACATGTCGCTTTTTCCCAATGATTTTCTTTGATTACGTTCTGTAAGTTGTAATTTACTTCTTCCTGATTGGCACAGTATAAAAATTTACCTCCTTTTGTGATGAAGTTTTGAACGAAGGCCTCGTCCAAAGAAACATCATTGGGTAGTATCATTTTTCGCTGTGTTTCAACAGTTTTTTCTAACGGTTTTTGACCAAAAATCTTTTTAAAGAAATTCATTGAAATAAGTAGTTTCCCAAAATTAAAAAATTATAAGGAACTACGCTAATCCTGTTGAAATTTCCCCTTGATTGTTCACATCTTTTTCAGCTTCTGATACATTCTCCTCTGATGAAGTTTCAGCCTTCACTTCTGTTTTTACTTCTTCGTGTTCTTCTTCAACTTCCTTTTTAAAAGGTCGCTCGCCAAAAATTTTCACTAGATCATCAGAGAAAATGACTTCTTTTTCAAGGAGGAGTTCAGCCAATTCTACTAACTCGTCTTTGTGCTCTGTTAGTAGTTCTATGGCTCTTACGTATTGTTCTTCTATAATTCTAGAGATCTCTTTATCAATAAGAACAGCCGTTTCCTCACTATAAGGTTTAGAAAAAGTATAATCTGATTGCCCGGTAGAATCGTAGTACGTTATATTACCTAATTTATCATTCAAACCATAAACGGCAACCATAGCCCTGGCTTGCTTGGTAACTTTTTCAAGATCACTTAAAGCTCCGGTAGAAATTTTATCGAACATAATTTTTTCAGCAGCTCTTCCGCCAAGGGTAGCACACATTTCATCAAGCATTTGATCCGTTTGAACAATCATCCTTTCTTCCGGAAGATACCACGCAGCACCTAATGACTGACCTCTTGGTACGATGGTTACTTTAACCAAAGGAGCGGCGTGTTCTAACATCCAGCTTACGGTAGCATGGCCTGCCTCATGGTATGCAATGGTTCTTTTTTCTTTTTTAGTGATGACCTTGTTTTTCTTTTCCAACCCTCCAACAATCCTGTCAACAGCATCTAGAAAATCTTGATGATGTACAGCCTTGTTGTCTTTCCTTGCGGCTACTAAAGCAGCTTCATTACATACGTTGGCAATATCAGCTCCAGAGAATCCGGGAGTTTGTTTTGCCAAAAAGTCAATATCAACGTCCTTTCCTAATTTCAATGGTCTTGTATGTACTTCAAAAATGGCTTTACGTTCCTTCATATCTGGCAGATCCACATAAATTTGTCTGTCAAATCTTCCAGCACGCATCAACGCTTTGTCTAAAACATCTGCACGGTTGGTAGCAGCTAATACGATTACATTAGTATCTGTGCCAAAACCATCCATTTCAGTAAGTAGTTGATTCAATGTATTTTCTCGTTCATCATTACCTCCTGTAAAACTATTTCTACCTCTGGCTCTACCAATAGCATCAATTTCATCAATAAATATGATAGAAGGTGATTTTTGTGCAGCTTGTTTGAACAAATCTCTAACTCTTGAAGCACCAACGCCCACAAACATTTCTACAAAATCAGAACCTGAAAGCGAAAAGAAAGGTACTTTTGCCTCTCCGGCAACGGCTTTTGCTAATAATGTTTTTCCTGTTCCGGGAGGGCCTACTAACAAGGCACCTTTAGGTATTTTACCTCCCAGTTTTGTGTATTTTTCGGGATTTTTAAGGAACTCAACAATCTCCTGAATTTCTTCTTTAGCACCTTCCAGTCCTGCAACATCTT
>JAGQYU010000138.1 GCA_020435885.1 Flavobacteriaceae bacterium | reverse complement strand
TAAAGCTGCCACGGTTATTCATTTTTAAATGACAGCTTTACCTTGATTTGACTTTCGTTTTACAAATATGAAGAGTATTGGTAATCGTTATTCACAACGGGGGTTGTATTGTGAACGATTTTAGCTAAATACCTTCATCGGTATCTTCCATTCTTTTTAATAACCCTTTATTTAATGTGTTAAGAAATTTTACTCTATCAGATTTTCTAGCTCTAATTTCAAGAAATGTACGACGATATTGTCCTAAATCTATTTCAAAAATATGTTCAAAATATTCTGCTACATCTTTTAAATCGGCAGCACCATTATTAAATACACCTTCGGTATGTAATGCGTAAACAAGCTCGATTAAAGACACTTTTGGACTTGTCCAAATCATTTTTAAGTTCGGTTTGCGTTGTGATTTTTCGCCCTTGTCTTTATTGTCAATCATGACTAATTGGTTTTCTAAATACAATTGAATTAAATCGTTAGCCAGTATTTTGGCGACCTTAAAATCGTGTGAGGTAGAAAAGCTGGTATCTGTTTCAAAATAGTAACTATCCAAAGACATTTTGATATCAAAACTACTTCGCAAAAAGTACTTGTGATCTAAATATGTACTACCTGAACGATAATATTTGTAAAACTCCAATTCATTGTCGAAAAATGCTTTTAACTTCATTAATTCATTATTGTAATACTTTTTTACAATTCTATTGCCGCCATTAGGCCTTTTCATTTCGATTTTGAAAAGCGTATTGTAATAAATCAGCCTCGAAGTAAATTGAGGCTTTATTTCTTTAAAGAATTTTATTTCTTCTGTATTGGTTTTAAATTTCGTTTTTGACAGAAGTACTCTTAATGAGTTTATTGTTTTTAAAATTACTTCTAAAGCCTTTTCACAACGATGTAATTGGTTATCAATTTCTAAATCCATGAAGGTTAACTGATCATGAAGATTATTTAAAAGGTTAGTTATTTTATTATTTGTGTCCAATATTTAACATTTACCTTACATAACAAGAATTGAATCGAAATCCAGAAAAAATTGAGAACAGAAACTCATTACTTCAAATATGAATTAATTAAAATATACCTGTAACTCCAACAGTTCCCACTCCCATGGTAAAACGCCATGATATTCTATCTTTTTGCGACCCTTCATATCTATTTGAAGTATTTAGATATTTATCTACGCTTTCAACAGAGATAATACCAATCATCATTCCAGCAAATACATCAGTAGCCCAATGAGCACGTTCCCACATTCTTGAAAGTGGCGTTATACTTCCAATTGCATAAATTCCTGATTTGATCCATAAATTATCGAATTGTTTGGCTAAGGCATGAGCCAAAGTGAAACTTAATATGGTATGACCAGAGGGAAAAGAGTGGTGGCTTGCTTTATTACTAAACATATCAAAATCATGTTTTCCTAAACCTGCACCTGGTCTTGCTCTTCCCGCTACAGTTTTGAAGGTTGTTTGTAAAAGTCCAGCAGCAGTAGCAGAGGAAATCATTAAAACCCCTGTACGCCTTATCTTTTCATTTTTAGTTAAAAGACCAAATGTATAGATGCTTCCGATAATAGCATAATTATACTGTGGTTTTCCTAAATACCAACCCGATCTCACTAACCAATCTGGAACGTTTTCGCCTTGACCTGAAAAATAGGAATCTAAATTGGTGTCCAACGAATAAAGAATGACTTCGCTTGCAACAAAACCTGTTAATCTAATGAAATCTCTTTCCTCCCAATGAAAAGGACGCGAATAGGTATATTTTACACCACCAAAAGCTGAAAGGCCGTCATATTTTAAATTTTGCCAAACAGTTTGCTTCAAAGTAGTTTTTTCAGTAACCAACAAGGTATCATTTTGTGAAAAAATACCTTGTGGTATCAATAATGAAACAGCTATAAAAAGATTATGTATTTTGTGCATGTAACTTTTAAAATTTAATTTTTGATTTTAAAAAAATCTGTTTTTAAATAGGCTAAAACTCAAAACCTAGATTAATGACTGCTCTAGTTCCGTCATTTGAATTATAAATACCAAGATTGACAGTGAGCGCATTAACACCATTGACAAAGACACCACCTCCATAAGAATTGTGCCACTTATTTGAACTCTCTTGATCTAACCAAACCCTACCATAATCAAAAGCTCCAAAAACACCTATTTTAATAGGGAATAATTTGGATTTAATGTCATTGAAACGATATCTTAAATCTGTGTTTTGATAAAAAGATTGCTTGCCTGTAAACCTCTGGTTTCTATAACCTCTTAACCCATCAAATCCTCCAATAGATGCTGCTTGGTAAAATTCAAAATTGTTATTCAAGTTGAGATGGGATTTTAATTTAGTAGCCAAAACCAAATTACCCGAAACATCAAGTTTATGAACCAATGCAAGTTTGGGGATTAAGTAAGCGTAGTTTCTATTTGTTTCATCTAAATTTGACTTATAGCCCAATTCTATTGAAGTAGCAATACCTAGAGTTGGATATGCTTTGTTATCATAATTTTCGAAATGGAACTTTGTATTGATTCCCGCAAATTGGTTTTCATCAAAAATATACTCCGGAAGTACTGGGTTATTGTCAACAAATCTATTTTGTGTGTTATGCACTTCTATGGATTCATAACTTGCACCAAAACTTACTTCTGCACCGCCATAGGCCTTCCATATTAATGAAGGCGCTATGCTAAACCCTCTAACTTTTACACGGTTGTAATTTAGACCAAAATCATCATCGTTATTTACAGTTTCATTGCCATAACCAAAGAAATTTAAGCTGAAGTTAGAACTCTGAAACTTTGAATCTAAAACTAAATTAAAATCTCCTATTACATTTGCAAATTCTCCTTTGTAATCAACTTCATAACCCTTTGTTGCAAAAAAGTAGGCTGCTTTTACTTTATGCTGGCTAGTAAATGGGTTTCGTTTAAAGCCATAGGTAGTATAAGTATCTGAAACGCCTATTTTAAAGCCATCATCAGGGTTGAACCCTAAAATTGGTGCAATTTGATTGGTGTTGTTTTTTAGCTTCTTATAATCATACGTGTTGATATTGTATTTATCGGTAAGTCTTACTGTTGCATTTCCTGCCTTACTAATATCATTTTTCTTGGTCTTGTAATCATATATAACTATGTTTTTCCCACTATCTTTAACAGTATAGTCATCGTTATTTTGACCACCAATCAACCTTATCTTAATTTTTGAGCTTTTGCCAAATACTTCAAAGGTATCTTCATCATCTAGGGCATAAACCCAGATTTCTTTTGTAATTTCTGGGTTGTACCCTTTATAGTGAAAGCGGTCTTTGTAAGTACCATCTTTTTTTCTAAATCCTGAAATTTCAACAGAACCATCCTTTTGGTAATCAATTTTAAAATAGTCGTCTTTATCCGTCCCCTTTACTACTGCTATTTTATTAATCACCTTAAAATATCTGTCTGAAATTTTTTGCAAATTGCTCCTTCTGCTTTTTAATTTCTCTTTTATATCCAAGATGTCTTGATCTTGAACTTCCTTTGGTAGTTTGCTAAATGCATCCTCAATGACTTGGTCTGTAATTCCTTCTGTGATGATTTTTACTTGTTTATCCCAATTTGCTTTATCTGAAGAGGTTATTAAAGCCATATCTAAAGGGTAAACATCTGTATTTTTACCTTTTACGTCTTTTAAATCATCTTCATATTTGCGGAATTTTTTAGCAAAAGGAGCCAATTTTACTGCTGCTCCAAATAAGAAACCGTCTGACATTTTAGAAAAAGCCTGATCTCTGTCCCTTGGTAATGGCCTGTAAACGGTTTTTCCATTTTCTTTAAATTGCAACCATCTCCATTGGTCTTGATGTCTGTCCCAATCACCTATGAGCATATCGAATAATCTTGCCTTTATATAGGCTGCTTCATCTACTATTATATCTTCATCTGCATTTATTTCCTCAAACAAGTCATAAGTACTTATTATTTTTCCTGTAAAATTTTCTCCTGCCAAGTTAAAATGTCCATCTGAACCGTGTTCTTCAATAAAGTACAGTTCGTTTCCAAAATCATTATTAAAACTTCCCAATGCTTCTTGTTTTGGAACATATAATAATTGTGGATTGGCATGGTAAACACCTATGGCATTTGACAATGTACCAATAGCTAATGGGACATAGGGATGAGATCCTGCAAATACATCTGAAATCAATCCAGCTGATTTTGAGTTTACAAATTGTTCCTGTACATATTGATCTTTAAAAAAAGCTGCCTGAATAAATTGAGCTGATTCTTTTCTTAATGCCCTCATAACATATTCTTTTCCCCCAGTAGTTATTAAGCGCAATGATTTAGATTGTGTCCCACCGCCTTTTCTAACTGGTGATACACCTCCAAACAGCGTATCAAGATTTACGGTTTTAACATTTACAAATTTGCTGTAGGTTTCTCTAAACCTATCTCCCCATAACAGTTTATAAAATTTACTTTTTTGTGTTTCATTGGCAGTATAAACAGAGGCCTTTACGGAATCTGATTCTATTTTTTGAAATGTGTATTCAACAGTTTCATCGTCTTCTTTTAAAACTTCTGTTTGGTATTCAATTTCACCGTTTTTTGATGAAATAAATTTGACCGAAGAAGATCCGTCTTTATAAACATCTAAAACAGCATACCCGTTAGCTCCATGCGTAAATTTTCCTCCTTTATTAATTTTTGTAGCAGTGGTTTTTGAGCCCGACCCACTTATAATTTGAGGCATGTTGTCTTCTTCCAGATATTGCAGACTATGCTCATGACCTGAAACAAAAATTACTTTATCATTTTGTTTTGCTGCTGCTACCAAATTTTGCTGTAACTCACTATAAAATTTATTTTGCATATCAGCATTAACTATTCCACTAGTTTTACGGATTAAGTTCTTTGCAGAACCTAACACTGGAATAGGTTTTAAATGGCTTTTTACATCATAGCTTCCACCATGTGGGCCATTACTAAACATAGGATGATGAATAGCCACTATTGTGGTTTTTCCTCGTGCCTTTTTTATTTCTTGTCTAAATTCATCCAAAAATTGATTCCGGGATTTTATTTTGCTGTCATCATTAATGGTAGGTTGCTTATCCCAATTGGTAATATACCATTGGGAATCCACAATAATAAGAACAATGTCATCTTCAATTTCAACAATTTCTATTGGTTTGCCATTTCTAGGTAAGAAACTATTTTCCCCTAATTGTTCTTCAATAAATTCCTGCTGTCTTTTTACTCCTTTAATTCCATTACTATACCAATCATGATTACCCGAAATAAAAATTGTATTCCCTTTAGAATTTTTGACACTGTTAATTTGAACCTGCAAACGATGCTCAGCCAATTCTCGTTTCGGGCTCTCTTTTTTTGGCAGACCATTGGGATATAAATTATCCCCTAAAAAGAGTACCGTAGTATTTTTAGAGTCTTTTTTTAGTGCTTCTTCCAACATTTTTAATGCTTGTGTTGAACTATTCATTGAAGCATTACCAGCATCACCTATTAAATAAAATGTATGCTCAATCTCTTTATTTGATATGTCTACAACATCTTGACCCACCTTTATTTGCTTGTTTAAAGTTGCACAAGAAATTAGTGTTAGAGCCATCAATACTAAAAGCAAATGATTTATTATCATCATTTAAAATTTAGAGATTTATAAAAAACAAGTGGGTAACGATGCTCAACCCTAAGCCCAATAAAAAAATAAATAAAGAGATTCTAATATAGGTGTATTTTTTATGTAGTATTTGTCCCTGATAGTAAATGTCTCTAATCATTGATGTGTACAAATAATCTTTATCATTGAGCATTTGGAGAAAACCCCATTCAAAATCTCGGTAGTGCATGTTGTAGAAATTACCAAAGTATAATAGGTTTCCTTTTTTACTTCTAACTTCCTCTTCTGTAAAGTTACCTTGGGTTTTGTTGGGCATTATTGAAATAATAGCGAATGTTATGGATATTAAATTTGCAATGGAAAAAATAAGAATGGGTATGTATACATTTAAACCACTACTTAGTTTCCCAATAAACCCTCCAAGAAATAATGACAGGATGATAGAATTAACCGTTATCATAATTTTAGCTTTTCTGTCAACCATTTCATTTAATGTATAATGATTTTTAGAGGTAGTACGAAAAAGTGTTTGTATACCGCGATCATCCCTGTCCTTTATTTTTGATAGATCCTTTTTTAATTTTTTTATCTCCTTGTCACTGATTTTAAGTTCTTTCTTTAACAATAAATCTTTTTTGTTTTCCAATTCCTCTCTTTCCCCTTTCAAACTTTTTCTTAAGTTTTCTATACAAGGTTTAACTTTATCTTTTCCATAATTTGTATAAGCTTTATAGTTGCCTATTAACGGTATTAGTGTGTCGTACCAATTAGTTTTTGATAAATGTATATCTTTAAGTATCAACTCTTCGTATAATGACTTTAATCGTTCCCTACCATTATTATCTGCAAAATCCATTACAATAGCATCGCTTAAAATTTGAGCTTCCAACACTGTTGCATTGTTATCAGGTAGTGACTGAATAACAATCAAATTTGCCTTTTCCAACAATAAGTTTTCTATATTGAATTTCACTTTTAATCCAGTGATAATCTTATCTAGACCTTTAATGTTATATAGATTTTTATCTATTTCTGTAAAATCCAATTCACGTAAATTTATTGTTGCTTGTTGTATGGTATATATACAATTAGCCAAAAACAAACTATTAAAATCAATTTCGTTAAGATTATCTTCTGATACTATTTTTTTGATATTTGTTTCAATACGATATAATTTTGAAATAGTTGTATATACATTTAATTTTGAATGCTCATCCAAAATTTTGAATGTATATTCCCTTACTTGATATATTATAGGATTTAATTTGTAATCTTCTTTCATTTAGAATAATTTTAGTTTAATTTAATTAAAAGAGTCTATATACTACCGAATGCTATTAATATTGTAGAAATGATTAAATTTTTATACGGTTATCTCTAAAGAATTTTATCATATTTTTGATTATAATCATTTCGCTCGAACTGTCTTTTAGCCCTTTCTATTTTTAAAATCTTCAAACTTTACTAATCCACGTGTTGATAACAACCCATAGATATAGAGATTAAAAAAGAATTTCAATGTTTGTTTATATTTTAACTGTGTATAAATTTCGGTTTGGTTAAAAATCATTTCCCAAAAACCAACAAAAGCATCTTCAAATTCTTCATTGGATATGTCTTCTTTATACAAGCCCTCTTTTATGCCCCTTTTGATATTTTTGTTTATATAAGGACGTAGTTTTGTAGGAATTATGTTTAGAACCTTTGAATAAATAATTATATAATATTTCATTAGATCCCTCATAATTAAAGGAGATACAGCTTTAAAAAAGTCTCTCATTATGTCCAAGAAATTGAGAATTTCTTTTATGGCGTCTTCTGAACTATCATGTACTTTTGATAACTGTATTTCACATTGTTTAATTTCATTTTCAATTATAAAATTTAAAAGGTCTTCCTTGCTATCAAACTCTTTATAAAGTGTTTTTTTGGATATCCCACATCTATTAGCAACATCATCCATAGAAACTACCTGTACTCCATAGTTTGAAAATAGCGGTAATGAGTTATTTGATATGAGTTGTTTTTTTGAATTAAACATAACTATTTTCTATTTATACCTTCTTTATTCCTATTTTATTAAAGTTATCTTTTATGCTTTTTGCATAATTATACCCTAACTGAAACAGCTGGTCTGATTTACTATAATCAAATGTTCCGTAATTAGACATAGAGGGAGGTTCTACGTAAATATTGCAAAGATCTTTTTGATTGTAGGTGTTGCTGTCGATTGATATCTTTATAGTTCTTTCAAGAACTTTTCTGTAACTCCAACTTTTTATAGACAGCTCTTCTATGTTGGAAACATTTATACCTATTAATGTATCACACCGATTTTTAATTATATCTACTGGGAAATTATTCAATATCCCTCCATCGCATAAAAATATATCACCGTACTTAACAGGTTCAAAAACCAAAGGCACACAACAAGAAGCTTTAACAGCATTTGCAATACTACCTTTGTCAAACACATATTGCCTTGCATTTGTGAGATCTGTTGCTACTATATAAATCGGAATACTTAATTCTTCAATAGTACTTTGCTTAATATATTTGGTTAAAATATTATCGAAAATGTCAGCAGAAAATAAACCAGACCATCTGAGTTTAATATTTGTATATCCAAAAATTTTTTCTGCCTTTCCTATTTCAAGAATTTCTTTTGGAGTATAACCTGCTGCATAAAATATACCCACTAACGAACCTGCACTTGTTCCAGAAATTACAGATGGTTTTATATCTATTTCCAATAAATATTCCAGAACCCCTAAATGCGCCATCCCTCTAATACCACCACCAGATAATGTAAGCCCTATTTTGTTCATGTTAATAAAGATTGTTTACGTCAAAGTCATTTTTTTAGCATTGCTACTATAATTTTAACACCTAAAAACCCTGAGATGGCAAAACCCATAAATCCCAATACTGGTACTCCATAAACTTTTGGCGGCATATTCGCCATTACCAAAATTGCCGAACCTATTGATAGCGCCGATATTATTATTGCCAACACTAAGCGATCTATTGCATTTTTTATTAGTGTAATTCCTTTAACCTCGTGGACAATGGTTAATTCATTATTTTTTACCTTATTAATCAAACTCTTTAGATCATTTGGCAAAGAGCTTAATACTTCAGTTGCCTCCTTCACTGTAGACAATCGCTTTAAAATATTATATCTAAAGGATGCTTTTTTTTCAATTATTTCAACAGCATAAGGCTTCATGATTTGGTAAATATTAATGTCCGGATCTAGCTGTCTGCCAATGCCTTCTATTAAGACAATTCCTTTCATTAACAAATACATATAATCTGGAAGTTCGACTTCGTTTTCTTGAAAAATTAATTTTAATTTCTTTATAATTAACTTAATATCTATAGATTGAAGCGAAGACATATCTACCAATTCAAAGATGTCATAAATATCTCTCTGCAATTTTTTTTCGTTGTTTATGGAATAATTTATCGCTATTTTTTGTAAGGTATTGATTAGTTTTTCGGCATCTTTTTGAATGAGATATTGCACAAAATCTTCAAGTAACTCTTTGTCAAACGGAGTTAAAATACCCATGGTTCCAAAATCTATGAATGAAATTTTACCATCGAGTGTTACAAAAATGTTTCCCGGATGTGGGTCGGCATGAAAGAATCCATGTTCTAACACTTGCTGCATATAAAGATCAAACCCTGTGAGTGCTACCGACTTTGTGTTAAATCCTTCTGCTTTTAATCTTGGAATATCGGTAACTTTTATGCCGTCAATATATTCCAAACACAGCATATTATTGTTCGAAAATTCTTTATAGGTTTTGTGAACATAGTTAACTTCACTTTCGCTGAAATTTCTTCTAAAGCGTTCTATATTATTGTATTCGTTGTTAAAGGATAGTTCGTTATGAATAGAAATTTCAAAAGTTTCAAGGATTTTAGAAAAGTTTATTTTCTTTATTTTTTCGTTATATTTTTCTAAAAATTCGACCAAATCTTTCATGATTAAAAGATCGGCTTCAATAATTTCCTGGATGTTCTCCTTTTTTATTTTTAATACAACTGTTTCGCCATTTTTTAGCTGCGCTTTATATACCTGTGAAATTGAGGCAGTCGCAAGAGGCTTTTCGTCTATAAATTCAAAATAATCGTTTGGGTTAATCCCTAATTCTTTAGAAACTCTTTCTACTACATTTATTTTTTCTTCTGTGGTATTGTCCTGGAGTTTTTTTAGTTCTTGTACCAATTCGATTGGCAACAAATCGTCTCTGTCGCTAAAGAGCTGTCCTAATTTTATGTAGGTAGGCCCCAATTCTTCCAAAGCCAGCCTAATCCTTTGATAAACAGATACAGCTTCTATATCCTTCGGTTTGTTTACAGGGGTTTTATGTCGTAATTTCCATTTCTTAAAGTTGCTTCGATCTATTATATTTTCAAAGCCATATCTTGTTAGCACAGACAACATTTTGGTCGTGCGATTTAGTTTCTTTGTATGACTATCCATTGTGAAAATGTTTATGATTTAGGCTTTTTTATTCAGAAAACACCCGAGACCAAAATCTCGAGTGTTGGCAAAGTGATTAAACACTAATTACAAGGAGCGGAATGCTTTTTTTAGGTGTTCGAACGACTGAGACACTTCTTCTTTAAAATCGCCCCATTTTTCTAATGCTTCTTCTTTTTCTTCTTCAAATTTCGAAGTAATTTTTTCCAATTTTTCAGACGCTGCTTTCATATTTTTGAGATAATCTTCGGTAAGTTCAACTTTTTTATCCGAAAAATTTTTCTCTAAAAGCTCTAACTGAAGTCTTGATTTTTGGGAAATTGCATTAAAAAGTTCATTAGTTCTTTTGGCTTGCGGACTGTTTTTTATGATTTCCTTTGTCTCATCGATGGCATATTCAATAGTTTCTTTTTGTTTTAAGAAAGATTTTTTGGTGTAAGCCACGTCTTCGTTTAATTGTTCTTCAATTTTATCGAAACTTTTCGTTAAATCGCTTTCTGTTTCGGTAAGTTCTTTTTTGAGTTCTAGTTTAATTTCGTGAATGTTTTTCTTTAAATCTGCTTTTGATTTATTGAATTCATCTCTCAATTCTGCTTTTCCTAATGAAACTTGTACTGCTAAATGGTCTAGTTCTTGTTGGTCTTTTATTAACCTTTCGGCCAGTTGTACTCTAAACGGTTTTTTGTTTATTGTTTTCAT
>JAGQYU010000137.1 GCA_020435885.1 Flavobacteriaceae bacterium | reverse complement strand
GTGTTTAGAAATTTATTCTAAAAATTTATAATTTTATGCAAGCCAACTAATTACAAATTAAACTACAATATACTATGAGAAAAAACTACTTTTTATTTATTGCACTATTAATTTCAACACTTTCTTTTGGGCAGATTCTAATCAATGAATTTGAGCCAAACCCTGTAGGAACGGATCCTGCCAATGTTTCATTTGAAATTAAAGGAACACCTAATACATCTTTTTCTGGATATATTATTGGAATAGAGAGTGATCAAGGTTCGGGTTCAGGATTGATAGATTATGCAGAAAGCGTGTCAGGTACATTTGACGCAAATGGATTACTTGTAGTAAGTATTCCTGATCTTGAAAATCCATCATTTACAATTGCTTTAACTTCTAACTTTACAGGTACTGTAGGTACGACTGATATAGATACCAATGATGATGGTACTATTGAGGATATTTCTACATTAGCTACTATATACGATGCGATAGGATCTCCAGATGTTACTGGAGATGAAGTGACTCTTTATGGTGTAGAACTTGGAGGTTCTGACTTTATTTATACAGGTGATGAACCTGGATTAATTTTCAGAGATGGTTCTACAAATAATTGGTATGCAGTTAATGATCCTGCTGGTACAGACGTTTATGATATATCAGCAAATCCAATTTCTGCTTCAAGTTTTGATACGGATCCAACAACAGGAAATACATTTGGGGCAGTTAACCCAATAAGAACGGCAACTGCTGCTATTCACAGGGACGATATTTTAGGGTTTTCCGTTTTCCCCAATCCAGTAAATGGTGGTAAAATATGGATAAGTACTCAAAGTAATGCTAATAAGCATGTAAAAATATTCGATATTTTAGGAAAACAAGTATTATCTACAAATCTTAGTGGAAAGGAATTGAATGTTTCAGTATTGTCAAAAGGGATTTATATTTTAAGGGTTATTGAGGAAGGAAAAACATCTACCAGAAAATTAGTTGTAAAATAAAACTATGCGATGATAATTACAAGAGCAGGCTTAATGCCTGCTTTTTTTATATCTTTATGTAAAAATTGACCAAAAATGTTTGATAAAACCAAATTAGAAACCATATTGTTTTTAGACATAGAAACAGTACCGGAAACAGCTTCTTTCTCTGAACTTTCAGAAATAAAACAACAATTATTTGCTCAAAAAACTGAATATCAGCGAAAGGATGAAATATCACCTGAAGAATTCTATGCAAAAGCAGGCATTTGGGCTGAGTTTGGTAAGATAATCTGTATTTCTGTAGGTTTTTTTGTAGATATAACTAATGAACGAAGTTTTAGAGTAAAATCCTTTACGGGAGAAGAAAAAAGCATCTTAGAAGGGTTTAAAACACTTTTGGATGGTCATTTTAACAAAACAGAACATTTATTGTGTGCTCATAACGGTAAAGAGTTTGACTTCCCGTATATAGCACGGAGAATGATTATCAATAACATTCCGCTTCCTCAGAAATTAAACTTGTTTGGGAAAAAACCTTGGGAAATTGCACATTTAGACACTATGGATCTTTGGAAGTTTGGCGATTATAAGCATTATACTTCTTTGAATCTTTTAACCAATATTCTCGGCATCCCTTCACCAAAAGAGGACATTGATGGTAGTCAGGTGGCTGATGTATATTATAAAGAGAATGATTTGGAAAGAATAGTTAAATATTGCGAAAAAGATACTGTTTCAGTAGCCCAACTACTTCTACGGTTTAACAACCTCCCTCTATTGACCGAAGAAGAAATTATTGTAGTTTAGTGATTAAGTAAATTACATTTTAAAATCAGGAACAAAACCTTCTACGTGTTTTTGAAATTGCTCTTGAGTAGTAATTTCTTTAAACTTGTCAGTAGCAAAAAGTTTTAAATAAAGTTCAAGCTGATTTGGGTTTTGATAACCCCTCAGGTTAAAAAGCAATGCGGAACTCTCATCCAAAAATATAATGGTTGGGTATGCATTTACACCTAAGTAACCAGCCAGTTCATGCTGATTATTGCGTCCTTGCTGATTAGGAATATAATTTGGGTTGGAAAATTTTTTATCTTGAAATGTTACACTAGAATTACCTTCAGCATTGAATTTCACTGCATAATAATTCTTATTGACATAATCTGCAACATCCTTATTGTTAAAAGTATTTTTATCAAGCATTTTACAAGGACCACACCATGTGGTGTACATATCCATCATTATTTTTTTTGGTTCTTTGGTTTGTGCAGCAACGGCTTCTTCCAAGGTCATCCAATTTATAAGTGATGCTTCCTGAGCTTTAACGCTAAAAGTAATTAATAGTAAAATAATTGATAAAAATACTTTTTTCATATTTCAGTTTATATTTTGTGTAATATGTGTCGCAAAGATAATGCCTAACTTACAAAAGAGGGTTACTATTGTAACTTAGGCAATACTATTAGCGTATACCATGCATCATTTTCTTTAACGTAGGCGTTAAGGCAAATAAAAGAACAGATGCAGCGCCACACAATATAACAAATACCATAAAGAACTCAAATAAGTTATGTATTTCAAAGCCGGCAAATACTGGGTTTGTTGCACTGATGTTGTTTTTAGCTAAAAAAGCTAATTGATCAGCCGTAGGTGTTATTGTTTTATCCAACACAGCCTGTAGATCAATTCCGCCTTCTTTAGCTTTAGCGAATTTTTCACCAGTGGCTGGTAGTATTGAGCCTAATGTTCCTGCTAGTGCATATCCAGAAGCATTTGATAAAAAGAAAACACCAAACAACAACGAAGCAAAACGTTTAGGAGCTAATTTTCCTACTAAAGATAAACCTATAGGTGATAAGCATAACTCTCCGAAAGTTTGTAGTAAATATAATAGTACTAACCATTTAATAGCTAACAGCCCAGAACTTCCTAAGTCTTTTACATTATGAGCAATAATAAAATAACTAAGAGCAATCAATAATAGACCTATGGCTTGTTTAAAAGGAGAAATAGGCTCTCTATTTTTAGACCTTAATTTATCCCAAAGCATACTGAATGGCACGGCAAACATCACCACAAAAATACCATTGAAGATCTGTACCATTGAAGGAGGCATATTCCACCCAAAGACATTTCTGTCTGTTTGATTATTGGCAATAAATGTTAATGAAGAACCTGCTTGTTCAAAGGCCGCCCAGAAAAAGATCACAAAGAAAGAAACGATGTAAATTACTAAAATCCTGTCTCTCTCAACTTTAGTAAGCGATGAATCAGTTAGAATAAGCCCCGCAAGGGTTATACCACTACCGTAAATGATAGAATAAATCACATTTTGCCCTAAAAATTGATTAAAAATACCAGCCAAGACTACAAAACCAACAGCAGCAATAGCTATTGATTTGGTGGTGAATTTTGCTGAGGTGGCCTCACCTTCTTCAAAATCAGAAGCTTCATTATATTTTGGAAGCCCTCCAATAGCCCTACCTTCGGG
>JAGQYU010000136.1 GCA_020435885.1 Flavobacteriaceae bacterium | reverse complement strand
CAACGTTCCACTCAAGTTCTGAATCGTCTCCTCATCCCGTTACTAATGTTTTTTCTTTTGTACTTTTTTGAGCGGTTTTTTTTTTTTTTTTTTTTAAACAACTCTTGACTATTTTACAAAAAAAACCGAACTTCGTTTATTGGTGGTTATAACTTAGTAAAACGAAATCACATCCCTGACGTTATGCGTCATAATTAGTGCTTTGAATAATAATTGTAGAAATCAAATCCAATAGAATGATATATTTAAAAAGGAGTTTTAATCTGTTATTGTTATTTATCGTAGCAATCTCCTGTTTACAGCCCAAAGAAAAAGATGAGATTCGGATTCTGTTTATCGGAAATAGTTATACGTACTATAACAGCAGCCCGGAGTTATTAAAGGCATTAATACACGAAAAATTTCCAGATCAGGTAGTAGAAACTCAGTTGATAAGTGGTGGTGGTATGACCCTTGCCGATCATTGGCAAAATGAAGGTACTATCCAAACCATAAGAACCGGTGATTGGGATTATGTGGTACTCCAAGAGCAAAGTAAGCTGGGTATGGGTGTGATGATCGATAACGACATATTTTTTGGACAAACAGAGCGATTTTATGAACATGCCAGAAAATTCGATGCTGAAATTACAAAAGCGGATGCCAAGACAGTGTTCCTGATGACTTGGTCAGTTAAGGATAAGCCAAAAGAACAAGCCATATTGACACATGCTTATACAGCCATTGCCAAAGAACTAAAGGCCGTACTGGCCCCTGTTGGTTTGGTATGGGATGAACTGCGTGTAAATCCGAAGATTGAATTATATGCCGATGATGGAGGACACCCATCACCAATGGGCTCCTATCTATCAGCTGTAACACTTTACGCAACTTTGATGGCTGATGATCCTTTAGGGCTTTCGGGGGTTATCACAGGTAATCCGCTATCAAGTACAGGTGAGCGCTCATTAGACAACGAGTTGATAATTGATCTTACCACTGAGGAAGCTAAGTTGATTCAAGAAGCAAGCTGGAAAGTGGTCAAAGCCATACAAGAATCAAATGATTACCTTGAAATTGAACAGCCAGACCCAAGCTATACCATTCCTATATTGAGCAAAGGTGAAACCATTGAACTAAAAAGCATTATCGGAAAATGGTATGGGACCAGCACTTATGGATCTGACTATCTTGGCCAAATAATGGAGATTAAAGATGTTGACGGTAAACCTGAAGTGAGTCTTTCATTTTACTCACCTCATGTACAAGATCAAATGCGAGTAGATAATGCAGTTATTAAGGAGGATCAATTGATTTTGACCCTTTATGACTCTTTAAGAGCCAGAAACTCTGAAGTACACATTTCTGTAAACGGAAGTAATATGGAGGGTATATTAGAATCCCTAGGTAATTTACAAATGTATAAGCATTTATATTTCTCTAAAAAATCTGTTCATAATGAGATCGACCTTTCAACTTTAGAATTGCTGATGGAATCCTTTCAATATAACATTTTAAAAGAGGGCTATGTAAAAGCTGCCTTAGAACATTACGAACAATACAGCGAACTGATTGGTAAAACTTACAAGCCAGAAGAATTTTATTTGAATGCCGTGGGATACAATTTTCTGAGAGATGGTAAAGTGAATGATGCCCTTAACGCTTTTGAATTGGCTATGGTTTACTTTCCTATGTCAGTCAATGCTTATGACAGTTATGCAGAGGCTTTGATTGTTGAGGGTCGAAAAGATGAAGCATTAGAAGTTTATACAAGAGCATATGAACTCGCCAAAAAGACAGGCTATGAAAATCTGGCCTATATTGAAGAGAATCTGAATAAATTGAAAAATAATATTGCTGTAGATATAGAAGGAGAAGCAATTCCGCCACCCCCTCCTCCTCCTCCATCTCAATAGTTACTTTTTTTTTATAACATATTGTTTTCCTCTCAAAGTTAAATAAGCTAAGTAGGTCTGAGTTCCTTCTTTTCTATGAGGAACTTCAAACATTACGGATTAAAGAAGTATAACACTGTATAAAAGAATAGCCGCTTAGTCAAATATTTTACCTATTTGAGAATTAGTTGAGTAAAATTATTTGAAAAACTGAGTCACATAATGCGCCACTACTTTTATATGGAACGATAAACGAAAGTCTTCAATTACCACTCAATTTCAGGTAATCCTTTACTCTTTAAAAAGTTATTTGTTTTACTAAAATGCTTATTACCAAACCATAAACCACGGTTGGCACTTAAAGGTGAAGGGTGTCCGCTCATTAAAATATGATGCTTTTTATTATCAATTAAACTAGCCTTTTCCTTGGCATTACTCCCCCATAATAAAAAGACAATATTTTCTTTCTTTTCAGAAACTATTGAAATTACAGTGTCTGTAAACTGCTCCCATCCTTTTTTTTGATGCGAACCTGCTTGGCAGGCTCTAACAGTCAATGTAGCATTTAACAACAAAACTCCCTGATCTGCCCATCGAGTTAAATCACCACTTTTGGGATAGGCTTTTCCCGTATCTTGCTCAATTTCTTTAAAAATATTAATCAGTGATGGCGGATGTTCAATCCCTTCATTTACAGAAAAGCACAATCCATGCGCCTGCCTTGGACCATGATAAGGGTCTTGCCCTATAATTACAACTTTTAAATCATCAAAATGACAATGTTCAAATGCATTAAATATTTGCGAGCCGGGTGGGTAGCATGTCTGTTTTTTATATTCAGTTTTAACAAAATCTACTAAACTGTTAAAATAAGGCTTATAAAATTCTTGCTGTAAAAAAGGTTTCCAAGTTTCATTAATGGCTACTTGCATGTTGTCATTTTATTTAGAATATAAAATTATACATATCTTTATCAATACAAAAATTCAATTCAGTTTAATGAAAAAAATAAAGTTTCCAACAGCCCAAACCATCTTAATACTAATTGCCGCTTTTGTTGCCTTACTAACGTGGGTAGTACCGGCAGGAAAATATGATACACTTACATACAACAAAGATTCCTACACGTTTACAAGGTCATCATTGAGTTCAACAAATACACTACCTGCAACTCAGCAAACACTTGATGAACTTGAAATAAAAATACCTATAGAAAAATTTACGGATGGTAATATCTGGAAACCGATCAGCATACCAAACACTTATAAAAAAATAGATTCTGAACCACAAGGAATCATGCAGCTTATAAAAGCACCCATCAAAGGAATTATTGAAGCTTCAGATATCATTTTTTTGGTACTTTTTATTGGCGGATTGGTGGGTATTGTCAACTCAACCGGTGCTTTTGACGCAGGCATTTCATGGTTAGCCATTACCCTTAAAGGGAAGGAATATATACTCATTATTTTGGTTACAGGCCTTATTGCCCTTGGTGGAACCACTTTTGGACTTGCTGAAGAAACCATTGCTTTCTACCCTATTTTGATACCTGTTTTTTTGGCGGCAAACTACGATGCTATGGTGCCGCTAGCCTCAATTTACTTAGGCTCATCTGTTGGCACTATGGTGTCTACTACCAATCCGTTTAGTGTTATCATTGCTTCGGATGCCTCTGGAATTAACTGGACAGAGGGACTTAATGAACGATTGATAATGCTCTTTTTGATGACAACTATTTGTATAATTTATATTATACGATATGGGCAAAAAGTAAAGAAAGACCCTACTAAATCATTGATTTATGATCAAAAGGAAGAAATCGAAGCTTTGTTCAAATCTAACATTGCTGAAAAAACTGTATTAAACTGGAGGTTAAGACTGGTACTGCTTATTTTTATTTCATCTTTTATAGTGATGATATACGGTGTTTCAAAACTTGAGTGGTGGTTTTTGGAAATGACATCCGTATTTTTTGTAGGTTCAGTTTTAATAGGAATTGTAGCCAATATAAAAGAGGAAACTTTTGTAAACACCTTTGTAAAAGGTGCGGGGGAACTATTAGGAGTAGCCTTTATCATTGGTATTGCCAGAGGTGTTTCCGTATTGATGCAAGATGGCCTTATTAGTGATTCTATGCTCTTTTATGGTAGTTCCATTACTGAAGGAATGAATAAAGGCCTTTTTGCCAACGCACTACTTTACATTTATGCCGGCTTATCCTTTTTTATACCTTCATCATCCGGGATGGCAGTATTAACTATGCCGATCATGTCACCATTGGCTGATACTGTTGGTGTAAGCAGAGAAGTTGTTGTAAATGCTTATATATACGGAATGGGACTGTTTGCTTTTGTCAACCCAACACAATTGATACTTGCTTCGTTGGCAATTGTTAAAATAGGATATAACAAATGGCTAAAATTTGTAATGCCTCTTGTCATATTATTGTTGATCATTACCATGATTGCTTTGACCGTTTCTGTTTACATATAAATTCCACTTATTATTTTACTAAATTTGCCTTCAATTTAAGTAAAAAACATGGTAAAAATAAGTGGTAAAACCTTACAGGATCTGGAATTTAACACTATTCTAGGAATTATTACCTCTTACAGCATCTCCAATCTTGGGAGAAATGCTGTCAAAGCCATCGTACCTTTTGATAATAAAAAAGACTTGCTTTTTGAGCTGCATTTGGTAAATGAATACCTATCATCATTTCAAAATGAAAACAGAATACCTAATCATCACTTTGAAGAAATAACTAAAGATATACAGCTACTAAAAATTGAAGATAGTTTTTTAGAACCTGCATCATTTTTAAACATTGCTTCCGTATCAACTACTGTAAATGACCTTTTACGGTTTTTTAAAAAGTTTAAGGAATATTATTCAAATCTCTACAACTTATCAGAGAATATTGAGTATACAAAAGAGGTTATCCAGTTGATTCAAAAAGTGATCAATAGGTTTGGAGAAGTTGACAGCAATGCCTCGGCGGAACTTAAATCAATCAGAAAAGAGATCAATTCAGTAAGAGGTTCTATAGATGCCAGTTTTACGAAAGCGTTGAATCATAATGCCAGTTCAGGATATTTAGATGATATTAGAGAGTCTATCATAGACAATCAACGTGTATTGGCTGTATTGGCTATGCATCGAAGAAAGGTAAAGGGTTCACTATTAGGAAATTCCAAAACTGGAAGTATAGTTTATATAGCTCCGGAGGCCACTTTAAAATATAGCCGAGAGCTGCAAAACTTGCTCTATGAAGAAAAGCAGGAAGTTGTAAGAATTCTGAAAGAATTGACCAATAACATCCGTCCGTATATCGATCTGTTAAAGGATTATCAAGCCTATTTAACACACATGGATGTTGTGGCTTCTAAAGCAAAATATGCCTTGCACATCAATGCTATTCTACCTATTATCTCTAAAGAGAAAAAGATTTTTCTACGAGATGCCTTCCACCCTATTTTACTGGAAAACAACAAAAAACAAAGCAAAAAAACGATTCCTCAAACATTAGAGCTTAATGAAAAACAGCAGATCATAGTTATTTCCGGGCCAAATGCCGGAGGAAAAAGTATTACCTTAAAAACTATTGGACTACTTCAATTGATGATACAAAGTGGCATATTGATTCCTGTCCACGAGCGTAGTCAAATACATTTCTTTGACACCATTTTAACTGATATAGGCGACAATCAATCTATTGAAAATCAACTAAGTACATACAGTTATCGATTAAAGAATATGCGTTCGTTTTTACAAAGATGTGGTAATAATACGCTCTTTTTGATAGATGAATTCGGTACAGGTAGTGATCCTGAACTGGGAGGTGCTTTGGCAGAAACTTTTCTTGAAGAGTTTTACGAAAAGAAAGCTTTTGGCATCATTACAACTCACTACGCTAATTTAAAAGTACTGGCCGATGAGTTGGAAAACGCCGTTAATGCCAATATGCAATTTGATGAACGAACGCTGGAGCCTCTGTTCAAACTATATGTTGGGCAAGCTGGTAGTTCTTTCACCTTTGAAGTTGCGCAGAAAAATGGCATTCCTTTCAGCTTGATAAACCGAGCCAAAAAGAAAGTGGAAAGAGGAAAAATACGATTGGATAAAACCATTTCTAAACTCCAGAAAGAGCGTATTAAACTGCAACGCACCTCTGAAGGGTTATTAAAAGAACAGCACAAAGCCAAAGAGTTTACTGAGAATCTTTCCGAAAAGGAGAACAAAATTCAAGAGAAACTAGAGAGTTTTCAGGAGTTGTATGACAACAACCAAAAAATGCTTTCCATTGGTAGAAAGATCAATGAAATATCCAATTCATTTTTTCAATCCAACAATAAAAAGAAGCTGATGGCTGATTTTATGAAATGGATAACCATAGAAAAAAGTAAATATGCTGAAAAGCATAAAACTGAAGAAAAAACTACAAAAGCAGAAAAGAAAAAGATTAAACAACAAAAAGTTGAGACTGAAAAAAAACTGGAAGAAGTTAAAAATGAAGTTTTAACTGAAGTGAAAAAAATACGCGAAGAAAAGAAAGTAAAAGAAGAAAAAATTGCAAAAGCTAAGGCCGATTACAAATTCAAGATCAATGACCGAGTTCGTTTGATTGATAGTAACTCTGTTGGAACCATCGAAAAGATTGAAAAGAATATCGCTACCATCAATTATGGTATTTTTACAACCAAATCGAATACCAATCAGTTGGAATTGGTAGAAAGAGGCAAATAGCTTCTATTGCTCTTCGTACCTATCCATTTCTCTATCATAAAAAGCTGAAGCCTGTTCGATCAATTCAGAAACTTCATTTTCCAGTTCCGTTTCATTATCAGTTTCTACATCTTCCAACCATTCAATCTCGTCATTAGCCAAATTGATGATAAACCTCGGATAATCAGTATGTATGATAAAAATATCATCCGGATAATCTGTATTATCTCCCAATAAAAATTTTGGTAATTCCATTATGTATGTAACAATTTTATTATTTCGTTATAAATGGTTTCTCCTACATTATTTCCGTAAAGTTGTACTGAAAAATTAGGCGTAGCCGTTTTAAAATACTTGTAAGCAAACACAATATTATCTTCATCAGAACCGGCAATTCTAGCAAAACCGTTATCGATCAATTCTACCCACTCGGTTTCATTCCTCAACACCACACATGGTTTTTTGCAAAAGAAAGCCTCTTTTTGCAACCCACCGCTATCCGTTATCACTAATTTGCAATTTTTGAGCAATGCTAACATATCAAAATAACCGACTGGTTCTATAAAAGTTACGTTGCTTGTTAACTTATTTTCTTCGATGATTTTCTTCGTCCTAGGATGGAGTGGAACTACCACTTTCATATCATCGTTGATCCT
>JAGQYU010000135.1 GCA_020435885.1 Flavobacteriaceae bacterium | reverse complement strand
TGGTTTATTATAAATCAAATCAATACTATTTATTTTATGATAGTTAAAATTTATCATAAATTTATATTTAATTTATTTTCAGCTATTTGAATAGAAAAAGTGCATTTCTCAGAATCTCTTTATGCCACTTAAGTAACATTAAAACTGCTAAAACCACTATAAAGTTACGTCATTTCTTAACCAAACAAAAGTTAAAAATTACTTAAAAGGAGTTACTTTTCTATCTCTCTTTATAAAGTGATATTTATTGTCCTTAACCACTTGCTTTCTGTAACCAAATAGGTGAAAAATTTCAACAGCCATAAATGTTGCCGTTTTGGGATTGACAATTAAAATATAATCATTGTTCTTATCTTTTTGTATACCGGGGAGTAATCGAAGCAAATGATGTAATTTTAGTTTGCGAACAATGATTGAAAGTTTTAGCCACAATTGTGATATCTTAGTAATAATAAAAAAGCCATCATCCCCCTGTTGTTGATATAAAGGCATAAAAACATACCCATTTATAGGTGATTTTACTTCTTCTCCATCACATATTGCCAAAACATCATTTTTAGCAACTGCATCAAAATTTAAAAAGCCTTTTTTCATTTGAAAATGTTCATTTTTATTTATTTGATACCTATAGTCTATTTCATAAAAAGGTTTTTTAATAGAAATTTTAGATAATAATTCTTTATAATATTTATAATCAGTAACAACTTTTTTATTGACACACCCTATGTTAATTAAAGACAACCATATAAATGCTTCGCAATTTTTAATAGATTGATTATCAAAATGTTGACCAGCTTCAAAGCCAAGAGCCATATGGCCAAATTCATTAATATAGGTAAGTAACGGGCCATCTAAAAACTCTTCAATTCCTAAAATAATGGGTATAGAAAAATTGGAAGCAAATTTTCTATTGTTTAAGGAATCGCTAATGGTTATAAATGGCTCAGTCTTAGCAGATGTAGTATGCAAATCAATAAAATAAAAGCGGCCTTTATTAATTTTAAGTATGTTTTTAATAGTTTTATAAATATCTGCTTGCTCTTCTATATCTTCAACAAATTCTTCATTATTATGAGTAATTTTACTGATGATTTCTTCTGTCCACAATCTGTTTAAATCAACTGTATTGAAACGTACATTGTTTTTAAGCGCTTTAATATTTCCGCTTAAAGCGTAAAAGTTGTACTTGATGTTAATTTTCTCTTTTTCAATTAATTGAACTACATTTTTTAAAGCTATAATTCCGGCTTTTTCATTACCATGTATTCCACCGATAATTACAATTGTAGGTAAAGAAGTGCTTTTTTGAAAAGCTCCTATTATACGTTTTTCGATATGAGTTTCATATAAAGTACCAACTTCCATTAAAATTAATTACTCTTTTTCAATTTTTAATAAATCATTTTTTGTGAAAATTCCTATCAATTCACCTGCTTCCAGTATTGGTAAACATCCAATATTATTTGCCAGCATAATGTTTTTAGCATCTTCAATTATGGTTTCCGGGCTTACAGAAATCACTTTTTTAACCATAATATCCTTGGCCACGATAAGGTCATCTTTCGCTTTTTCTACATCAATGGAATCCAACGTAGTTTGGGTAATGATACCCGTAATTTTATTGGAAGAATTAACAACCGGCAAATGATGAATATTTTTCCATTTCATGATGTTATCAACCAATTCAACCAAATCATTCTCATTAACAACAAACAATTCGGTGGTCATCACTTTGTATAATTTATCCTTCTTGGTAGAAATAAGCGTTGAGTCCGTTTTTGCTAATTTCCATTGATAGATGGGCTTATCTGCCCTCTGATTTTTATACATATTGTACGTTAACAATATATTAGCTTGATCATTAGAAACAGATTTGCGTAAATTTCTGTTACTCCTAATGAGCCATTTACTGCCACATGTATTCTTTTCAATTCTTTTTTGTATGATGTTTAAGTAATAATCAATATCGGTTTTGTTTATACCACTGATTTCAAGACCTTCTCTAGCTATTGGCAACAAAATGGTCCGTGCTAATTTTCTAGCCGAAATACCTTCACCAAACCAATTAAAATAGGTGTCAATACCTGTTCTGGCTGCATTTATAAAATTACCTCTGGCATCTTTAAACTGTATTAATTTCCAAATGTTTTTATATCTGCTTGGCATACCTTGCATCACTCCTACCCAAAACATTGCATTGGCTATTTCGTCTTTAATACTTGGTCCTGATGGAATATATCTGTTCTCAATACGAATGTGCGGTTTATTATTATCCCCAATTCCGTAACACAATCTATTCCATTTATACAACGTGCCATTGTGTAATTGCAATGCTCTAAGTTCAGGAGCTACACCTTTTTTTAAGTTTTCTAGGGAATCATCATCAAAATTGCCGGTTAATATTGGGGTATATCTGGCAATATCATCCGTAAATAGTTCAACAATAGATTTTTTAATCCATCCATTACCAAATGATACTCTTGGCTTCTGCTCTCTTAGTAAATATGAAGTATTCCTCATATCAACACTTTGTTGAAAGAGCGCAATTCGGGTTTCACTCCAAAGTTCTCTACCAAAAAGCAAAGGCGAATTCGTCATTATAGACATAACGGGACCCGCAATGGCTTGCGCCCAATTGTATTTATCAACTGCTTCATCCAAGCCTATTTGTAAATGCACTTGAAAACTGGTATTACATGCTTCAAAAAGGATAGAATCGTGTTTCAAGATCATTTCATCCACTCCTCTGATCCTTAGTTTAAAATCATCTCCTCTTATATTTTTCAGAACATCATTTATTATTTTATAGCGTTCAAAAGGAGTCATATTTTCCAGAATTAGGTCTTTTTTCTTCAAAGTTGGTAATATTCCGGAAAGTAAAATTTTGTTATCATCAATGCTTTCAGCAGCAGTATAAGCCTTGTCTAACAATGCTTTTAATTGTTTTTCTATAGAAGAAAAGCATTTACCTGAAAGCTCAACAGGGTCTAAATTAATTTCAAGATTAAAAAGCGCCAGTTCAGTGGCAAAATGAGGGTCTTTTATTTTTTCGAGTATCTTAAGTGCATTAAAAGAAGGTCTAAAATTATTGTTGGTAATGCACAACTCTTGTTCAGCGCCAACTCGCTGTATATTTTTCTCAAAAAGATCTTCTTCCACCATCTTCTCTAATGCCTTTACATCATTGAGTAAATGGTAAATATATTTTTTCCTTTCCTTCTGTGAAGTTATCGCCTTAACAGATTGCGACCCCATAGTTTACAACTATTAACAACTGCTAAGTAAGATAAAAAGATGCTTATTTTATATGATAAAAATCATATCAACAAGCAGTGTATCTGTAAGTTAGATAATTTAAGCAAATAAAGGTCTTTCAGCCATCATTTCATTGGCTTTTTCTGCAACAGCCTCTAATACATTTTCATTTTCATGATTTGTAATCACTTCGTCCATCAGTTCAACTATGGCTTCCATATCATTTTCTTTCAAACCACGTGTAGTAATGGCAGCAGTTCCAACTCGTATTCCTGAAGTAACAAACGGAGATTTATCATCAAAAGGAACCATATTCTTATTAACGGTTATTTCCGCCTTAACCAAAGCATTTTCTGCTTCCTTACCGGAAATATTTTTATTTCTAAGGTCAATGAGCATCATATGATTATCGGTTCCACCTGAGATCAAATTATATCCTCTATCAGTAAATGCTTTTGCCATAGCAGCGGCATTTTTCTTAACCTGTAATTGATAATACAAGAAATCATCCGTCAACGCTTCACCAAAAGCAATAGCCTTAGCGGCGATGATATGCTCAAGTGGACCACCTTGATTCCCCGGAAAAACAGCACCATTTAAAATAGCCGACATCATTTTTGGTGAACCATTCTTCAAAGTCTCTCCCCAAGGATTTTCAAAATCTTTGCCCATCAAGATCATACCGCCTCTGGGGCCTCTTAATGTTTTGTGCGTAGTGGTTGTAACTACGTGGCAATGTGGCAGAGGATCATTTAAAATACCTTTAGCAATCAATCCAGAAGGATGTGAAATATCTGCTACCAGCAATGCTCCTACTGAATCCGCAATCTCTCTAAAACGTTTAAAATCAAAGTCCCTTGAATAAGCAGAAGCACCAGCTATAATTAATTTTGGTTTTTCTTTATCGGCCGTTTCCTGAATCTTATCATAATTCAACACTCCGGTTTCTTTATCTACGCCGTAAAAAGAAGTTTTATAAAGATTTCCAGAGAAATTAACAGGAGAACCATGTGTTAAATGCCCTCCGTGCGAAAGGTCAAAGCCTAATATTTTATCACCCGGGTTTAACAATGCAAAATAAACAGCAGAATTGGCCTGAGAACCCGAATGAGGTTGCACATTTGCATATTCAGCCCCAAAAAGCGCTTTAGCACGGTCTATGGCAATTTGTTCCACAACATCCACCACTTCGCAGCCACCATAATAGCGTTTACCAGGGTAACCTTCGGCGTATTTATTGGTAAGGACAGAGCCGGCAGCTTCCATCACCTGATCGCTTACAAAATTTTCAGAAGCAATAAGCTCAATACCATTAAGTTGCCTTTCTTTTTCTTCATTGATTAGATCAAAAATTTGGGAATCTCGTTGCATTGTTAAATTATCTTTGAATTGATTAAATTGAAGCCAAAAGTACTAATTTCATTTCGCAAAAAAGGATTGAAACAGGCTTTTGATACATTTTTTTTCAACAAGATATTTAACAAATTAATAAATAGTATTTTTGTAGTAAAGGTTAACCAAATCTGTATGCCATGAAACGATTTTTCATTTATTCTATTTCTGTATTCTTTTTAGCTTGCGGAAGCACCCAAAAAGCAACTACACACTTACAAAGCGGCAATTATGAAGAAGCTTTTAATACGTCTGTGGCTGAGCTTTCCAAAAACAAAAAAGCTAATGAAAAATTAATTCCAATTTTAAAAGAAGCATATGACAAAGCTGCTGAAAATGACCTCGCAGAAATTAAAGCGCTTGAAAAAGAAAATACTATTGAAAGTTTGAAAAAGATATATGGCAATTATTTGAATTTGGATCTTCGCCAAGATGAAGTTAGGGTGTTAGAACCTCTGTATTATGAAGGAAAAGAAATCACTTTTGATTATGCTGATTACAGCAAACTTATAACATCATCCAAAAACAATTATTCAGAAAAATTATATACAACAGCACTCGCTGAAATGAAAGGAGGCGTTATGGAAGCCAGAAGTGCACATCAACATCTAGAAGATCTTATTTATGTAAATCCTACTTATAAAAATAATTTAGATGAATTAGTCCAAAAGGCTAAAAATAAGGGAAGTAGCTTTGTATTAGTGACTTTAAAAAATAATGTTAAAAGTATTAAAAATGATAGTCTAAAAGACTTTACATCAATTAATTCTTCAAATTTTTCCAACAAGTGGGTTATCTATCATGGCAAGAAAGAAAAGAACATTACTTACGATCATCAAATTGATGTAACTTTTGATAAACTGACCTTTGAGCCTGAAAAAACATTACAGGAAAAAGTTCCACAGGAAGCTACCATACAAGATGGCTGGAAGTATAAATTGGATGCCAAAGGAAACGTAATGAAAGATGATAAAGGCAATGATATAAAAGTAGCCAATTATATTACTGTAAGGGCTGAGATTATACTATATCAGCAAAATAAAGCATCCAAATTGGATGGAACTATAACTATCAGAGATTTAAAGAACAAGAAGGTTTCTCAACCAGTTCAAGAGTTTGGAGAGGCAAAGTTTCAGCATTTATATGGTCAGTACAGAGGTGATCAGAGAGCCATAGAACAAAAGTATTTTGAAGCCCTACAATCAAAAGAAGTTCCTTATCCTCAAGATTATTTGTTTATAAATTATTCCGTAAGTGATTTTAAACAAAAATTAATTGCTCTTATCGGCCAACAGCAATTCTAAACAAAACTAACAATAATATTAGGTAGAAATCGTTAAAGGACTAATCAAATAAGTTAACGATCAATCCTAATGAAAAAACTAATTTATTTACTGATTATCAGTGTACTATATTCCTGCAGTGGTGTTAAAAAAACGCAAGAATCTTTAAATACAGGTAATTACATCAATGCTATAAATTCTTCCATTTCAAAATTATCTGAAAATAAAACCAAAAAGGGCAATCAGGAATATATTTATATCCTTCAGGATGCTTTTACTAAGAATGCCAAAAGAGAATTGGAAAACATAAAGTTTCTGGTAAAAGATAACAATCCAGCCAATTACGAGAAAATTTTCAACGCCTACAATTCGTTGCAAGACATACAAAACCGTATTGAGCCTTTGCTCCCACTCTATCTGATGAAAGAAGGAAAAGATGCTACATTTCAGTTTAAAGATTACTCTGATGATATTGTTAAAACTAAAACAAAACTATCTGATTATCTGTATGTAAACGCTTCGAATTTACTTTCTTCAGCCATTAATAAAAATGATTATCGCAAAGCGTATGATGATCTGATGTATTTGAATCAAATCAACCCTAATTATAAAGATACCAATACTAAAATTGAAGAAGCCTATCAAAAAGGCGTTGATTATGTAGAAGTGCAATTGTTGAATGATACAGAAATGGTAATTCCTAAAAAACTGGAAGAAGATCTGCTCAATTTCAATACCTATGGCCTTAATGATCTTTGGACAACTTATCATGCAAATCCACAAAATAATATCAATTATGACTATGCTTTGCAGGTAAAATTTGATAATATTTTGATAAGCCCTGAACAAATAAGCGAGAAAGAATTTGTAAAGGAAAAACAAGTAAAAGACGGTTGGAAATATGTATTAGATGAAAAAGGCAACGTAAAAAAGGATACCTTAGGCAATGATATTAAAGTAGATAACTTCAAGACTGTACGTTGTAATTTTTACAGATTTACGCAACGAAAAGATGTCCAGATCTCTGGCACAGTATCCTATTTTGATTTAAAAACCAATCAGCAGACCAACTCATATCCGCTTACTTCCGGCTATATCTTTGAACATCAATATGCTAATTATAGTGGTGATAAAAGAGCTTTAGAAAGTGATTTTTTAAACCTAACTACTTTAAAACAAATACCTTTTCCAAGTAATGAACAAATGATCTACGATGCCGGAGAAGACCTCAAAAACAATATCAAAAATATCTTGACAAAATATAAAATAAATTAGAAATTGATTTCTAACATATTATAATGTGAGCCGTGTTGTTGCACGGCTTTATTTTTTAGTACCAAAAGTTGAGGAGACTCATGCTGAACTCCAAATTTACTGGTTATTTTATTGGAAACATCTCTATTTTCTATAACTTTAATCATGTAAAATAAGTGATTTGGGTATTCACTTTCTGCAATCTTGGCCTCAAGTTTTCGCAAAACACTGGCACTGATACCACATCGAGTGCTATGCTTTACCAATACAACTGTTTTATTTTCAGATTGTTCAATTACAAAAGATAAAGCCTCTGTACTTTCAATAAAGTTCCATTTATATGTTGATGCCTCGTTTTTAGAAAAAATATCAAAAAGTCCCATTTCTTAAAAATTTATGATGCTTTTTAAGACAAAATGTCTTATCTGTTAGTTATAATCAGTCATTTTGACATAAAAACAATCCAATAATTACACTGGAATACATTTTGCCAAATATCATAAAAAAATGCAATATGAATTTTAATAATTTCACAATAAAATCACAAGAAGCCGTGCAACAAGCTCAGCAAATTGCACAAGGTTATGGTCATCAACAAATTGAAAATGCCCATATTTTAAAAGGTGTTTTTGAAGTTGATGAAAATGTTATTCCTTTCATTTTAAATAAATTAGGAGTAAATACAGACATTTTTAAGCAAACCCTTGATACTATTATAAGCAGCTTCCCTAAAGTTTCAGGAGGTGAATTGTTACTTTCACGTAATGCAGGTACTATGCTCAATGATGCAGGTACTATTGCTAAAAAAATGAATGATGAATATGTTTCCATTGAACATATTTTGTTGGCAATGTTAAAATCTAAAGATGATACCGGGCAACTATTAAAAGATAATGGCATTACTGAAAAAGAATTAAGCAAAGCTATTGAAGAATTACGAAAAGGCAGCAGAGTTACCTCACAAGGTGCTGAAGAAACGTACAATGCTTTGAATAAATATGCAAAAAATCTAAATCAGTTGGCAAATGAAGGGAAGTTAGACCCTGTTATTGGCCGAGATGAGGAGATTAGACGTGTATTGCAAATCCTTTCACGTAGAACCAAAAATAACCCTATTTTGATTGGTGAGCCCGGTGTGGGTAAAACAGCTATTGCCGAAGGACTAGCACATAGAATTGTAAAAGGTGATGTTCCTGAAAACTTGACGGATAAAGTCATCTATTCATTAGATATGGGGGCTTTAATTGCCGGTGCCAAATATAAAGGAGAGTTTGAAGAGCGTCTAAAATCTGTTGTTAAAGAAGTAGTTTCTGCCGAAGGTAATATTGTTCTCTTTATTGATGAGATTCATACGCTAGTTGGTGCTGGAGGTGGACAGGGAGCTATGGATGCTGCCAATATTTTAAAACCTGCCTTGGCAAGAGGCGAATTGAGAGCTATTGGTGCTACTACCTTAGATGAGTATCAAAAATATTTTGAAAATGACAAAGCACTGGAACGTCGTTTCCAAAAAGTAATCGTTGATGAACCTGATACGGAGAGCGCCATCTCTATTCTTAGAGGTATCAAAGATAAGTACGAAGCACACCATAAGGTTCAGATAAAGGATGATGCCATTATTGCAGCCGTAGAACTGTCACAACGCTACATTACCGACAGATTTTTACCTGATAAGGCAATTGACCTGATGGATGAATCTGCTGCAAAACTTCGTATGGAGATCAATTCCAAACCCGAAGAGCTGGATGTGCTAGATAGAAAGATTATGCAATTAGAAATTGAGATTGAAGCTATAAAACGTGAAAAAGACGAAAAGAAAATGGCATCACTCAAAGAAGAATTGGCAAATCTTAAAGAAGAAAGAGAGAGCATTTATGCAAAATGGAAAAGCGAAAAAGAAGTAGTAGATAAAATTCAAACTACTAAAAAATCGATTGAAGACTTTAAGCTGGAAGCTGAACGTGCTGAACGTGAAGGTGATTACGGTAAGGTTGCAGAAATACGCTATGGAAAAATTAAAGCTGAAGAAGAAAAGTTAGCTGCTTTGCAGGTAGAACTTCAAAAGAATCAGGAAAATGCCTTGATAAAAGAAGAAGTTACTGCCGAAGATATTGCTGAAGTAGTTGCAAAATGGACAGGTATTCCTGTACAGAAAATGCTACAAAGCGAACGTGAAAAACTGTTACATCTTGAAGAAGAGTTACATAAACGTGTTATTGGTCAGGATGAGGCTATACAAGCTGTTGCAGATGCTGTCCGCAGATCAAGAGCCGGATTACAAGACGAAAAAAAACCTATTGGAACCTTTTTATTCTTAGGAACTACTGGGGTTGGTAAAACGGAATTAGCCAAAGCACTGGCTGAATACTTGTTTGATGATGAAAGTGCCATGACTCGTATTGATATGAGCGAATATCAGGAACGCCATGCTGTAAGCAGATTGGTTGGTGCGCCTCCCGGATATGTAGGTTATGATGAAGGCGGTCAGTTAACTGAAGCTGTGAGGCGTAAACCTTACTCCGTAGTATTGTTGGATGAGATCGAAAAAGCACATCCTGATACGTTTAATATACTGTTACAGGTGTTAGATGAAGGTAGATTAACAGATAATAAAGGCCGTTTGGCTGACTTTAGAAATACAATTATCATTATGACATCTAATATGGGTTCAGATATCATCCAAGAGAATTTTGCCAATTTTGATATGTCTCACAGAGAGCAAGTAGTTGAAACTACTAAAATTGACATCTTGGGCTTACTCAGAAAAACCATTCGTCCTGAGTTTTTAAATAGAATTGATGAGATCATCATGTTTACTCCGTTGAATAAAGAAGAAGTAAGTAAAATTGTAATATTACAATTGAACGCTTTAGTAAAGATGCTTGCCGAAAAAGGAATCAGTATGAGTTGGACAGATGAAGCAATACAAAGTATTTCTAATCAAGGGTTTGACCCGCAATTTGGGGCAAGGCCTATAAAAAGAACCATTCAAAAGAACGTGTTGAATGAGTTATCTAAGGAAATCCTTTCCGGCAAAGTAACCACTAATAGCTCTATCTTACTCGATGCTTTTGACGATAAATTGGTTTTTAGGAATAAGTAATTTTTTCATAATAATTAAGTAGTTAAATCCCTATGATGTATTTCATGGGGATTTTTTTATACTAATCAACAACTACCATTCACTCATCAAAAAGACACATTCACTAATACTTGGTTTTATAAATTTTATACTAATAGTAGGTTTATAGTATATTTAAAACCAAACCATTATGAAAAATAAGATTATAGTATTGCTTGTATTTATAAACAATGTTCTTTTAGCACAAGAAGTTACAATAAGAGGGGTCGTTTCAGACGAGTTTGGACCGATTCCAGGTGCAACTATTATTGTAAAAGGCACTACAAACGGAACTCAAACGGATTTTGATGGAAACTATGAAATCAAAGCTAAAATTGGTGATACACTTGTAATCAGTTTTATAGGTTTCGAAACACAGGAGGTTAAAATTGAAAATAAAAGTTCAGTAGATGTTGAACTTAAAATTGATATTACTCTGGAAGGACAAACATTTTGTTGTTGTATGCCTGCTACTACAATCACTCCAAAATTTTATAGCGCCTTAGAATACAAAAATAAAGGATTGTCTATTGATATTGAAAATCTTTACATACTCAGACAAAGTCTTGATGTTTCAGTAGGTCATCAAACCAATTTTAACAATAACTACTTGTCAACCATAGAACTGTCTAAAAATTACTTATTTTATTTAGGTAGCTCTGTTAATGCTACACTTAAATTTAGAGATATAAATGTTTCTACAATTGATTTTGTTTATAATGATTACAAATTAATATTCGATTCTAGTTACAAGACTATTTATAAATACTATACAAGTTTTTATGTCGGATTAGGATTAAATAAACTAAACAAAAATAAAAATTTAGGTATTGAAGCTGGATTGCAGCAATATATTACTCCTAATATAGCTATTTATTCTACAACTACTTATTGGAAAACATATTGGGAATTTAAAACCGGCATTAAACTTAACTATAAGAGAATTAATCTGTTTATTGAACATAATAAAATAAATCAATACTATGATTACAATGTAGGCCTCGGTTATAGATTATATCTTTAATTCAAAACTTATTAAGTAACCTCAATCACATTCTGATTCTATTGTAATGCGTAATTTTGATGTATTATTATTTCAGTATAAATACTTTAAAATCAAAGAAATGGAAACTTTAGTAGTAAACACCAATCTTAAACAAAACTATATTAATGAAATTGCAGATAATTTAAATGTGCTTCTTTCTGATGTTCAAATTCACTATATGAATCTAAGAAGCTTTCATTGGAATGTTAAAGGAAATAATTTTTTCTTA
>JAGQYU010000134.1:8036-13419 GCA_020435885.1 Flavobacteriaceae bacterium | reverse complement strand
AATAAATTAGATTATTTACTACCTAATATTTTTGAAAATTTTAATTATAATTTTTATTGATTGGCCTGTATTGAATTGGGGGGAATTATATCATTGATATCACTCGAAGTAGATTGATATATTTTAAGCTTTGACTGTGATTATTTCACTAAGGTTTGTTGTATATCTACTTGAAAGTAAATTTTGATTCATTTTCCAAGTGCGTTCCAAATCTTGGCAAGCTAGTTTTATTCTATGGTTACCTATGTTTTTATTAACTTGATCTATGACTTTCATTAGTTGATAGTGTCTAGGGTTTTCGCTTGTGAACAGTGCTATTTGTTTGGTGTTTTCCGGAGTTAAATCGAAAACAATGACACCAGCCCTTTTGTAAAAATGATTTTCTTTAAAAATATCTTTTACACCCTTAATAGCATAATTAACAATATCGATAGTAGAATTTGTAGGATATTCTGTCTTTATAATAATACTTTTTCTGTACTGAGCTAAATCTTTCCGATGTCTATTAGTATGCAACATAACCATTATGGCATTACAGTGTGACTGTTGGTTTCGTAATTTTTCTGCACAACTGGCTGCAAACGTACTTATGCGCTCTTTTATATCATCGTAATTGGTGTACATTTCCTCAAAGGAACGGGTTGTTGCTATAGCCTTTCTTGTTGTATGATCTTCAAGTGTAAGAGTAGGTTTTCCTTCCAGTTCATGCTTTAAACGAAGCCCCACTACAGAAGTATTTTTCCGAACCCATTCATCTGAAAGGCATGTAAAATCATATGCTGTTTTAATATTTTTAGCTTTTAACAACTTTGATAGACCTCTGCCAATACCCCAAACACTTTCAATAGGTGCCCATTTTATGGCCTTTATTCTTTTCTCTTCAGTATCAATAACATACACATTATTAGTCTTTTCGGGGAATTTTCTAGCAATTTTATTGGCCAGTTTTGATAGTGTTTTAGTATGTGCAAAGCCTATACTTATAGGGATTCCTGTACTTTTGGTTATTTTTCGACGAATTTCACACCCATATTGATTGATATTATAAAGATCATATCCTTCAAATTTTAGAAAAGCTTCATCGATAGAATAGACTTCCATATCAGGGGTAAAAGTTGAAAGGATGTTCATAATACGCCTGCTCATATCACCATATAAAGGATAATTGGAAGAAAATACGGTTATTCCTTTAGTTTTAAAATCATTTTTATATTTGAAAGCAGGCGCCCCCATAGGGATTCCTAAAGCTTTAGTTTCATCACTTCTTGAAATTACACACCCGTCATTATTTGAAAGGATTGCAATAGGTCTATTATTAAGTTCAGGCCTAAAAACTCGTTCGCAAGAAGCATAAAAATTATTACAATCAACTAATGCGAACATTTATAACCATTTTTTCTTTTTAAAATAAATAATAAGACCTATAACAATAATAGTTGTTAATGCCCAAAAAAACCAGTAACCGTTTTTCCAATGTGTTTCTGGTATATGTTCAAAATTCATACCGTAAACGCCGGTAATAAATGTTAGAGGGATAAAAATAGTGGCGATAATGGTTAGCACTTGCATTATCTGATTCATTTTAAGACTTAGATTAGAAATATAACTATCTTTTAATCCAGAAATAATGTCTTTATAAGATTCTAAAATATCAATGATTTGGATGGTATGATCATACACATCATTAAAATATTTGTTTGTTTCAGGATTTATAAAATTTATATTTTCTCTTAACAATTTATTTATTGATTCTCGTAGGGGGTAGATAGATCTTCTTAAATTGAGTAAAATATTTTTATTTTTTAAGATCTTTTCTAGCAAATTTTGTGATGGATTATTAAAAATTTCTTCTTCTAATTCTTCTAAGTTATTACCTACATTTTCAATAACTAAAAAATAATTATCAATAATTGAATCTATTAATGAATAGAATAAATAATCATTTCCATTGTTCCTAATTTGCCCTTTAGAACCAACTATTCTCTCCCTAATAGAGCCAAATACATCTCCACTTTTTTCTTGAAATGAAATGAGATAATCACTCCCTAAAAAAATACTAATCTGCTCATTATCAATATCCTGATCTAATTCATTATATGAAAGCATTTTTAATGATAAGAATAAATATTGATTATGTTCTTCAACCTTGGGTCGTTGATTTGTATTTACAACATCTTCTAATAATAAATGATCGAGCCCAAATTCAGCCTCAAACTGATTAATAAGTTGTTGATTATGAATACCATCAACATTTATCCAGTTTACAGCATCAGCTACCAAACTTTTTTTAAGGCTACTACAATTGTCATATTCATTTTTGGAAAAACTATCAGAAGTATAGCTTATTAATTCTATCGAAGCATTTTCAGTCCTTTCTCTACCAACATAAATGATACTTCCTGGTGGCATGCCTACTTTTTTTGATACCGATGTGCGTCGTTTTTTTGGCTTTGTTTTTTTCAAGGGTAGTATTATTTGGTATGTATTTCAAATATACTAAAGATTTCATCATAATAATCATCAGTATCAATATAGAAATGTTAATAAGTAACCTAAAATTAACGATAAATTATGGCCAGTAATAATGGCATGGTTTTGTACTTTTGCCATGTTTTTAATTATCACTGATAGAAAATGGCTACAATACAAGAATTAAAAGATTTTACAACACAAGTTCGTAGAGATATAGTTAGAATGGTACATGCAGTTAATTCCGGTCACCCCGGAGGTTCTTTGGGATGTGCAGAATTCTTAACAGTTTTGTATAAAGAAGTGATGAATTACTCTACCAATTTTACAATGGACGGTGTTGGAGAAGACCTTTTCTTTTTGTCTAACGGTCATATTTCACCTGTGTATTATAGTGTTTTATCTAGATGTGGATTTTTCCCTGTAGATGAACTGAAAACATTCCGAAAATTAGATTCACGTTTACAAGGCCACCCAACCACTCATGAACATCTTCCCGGTGTAAGAATTGCTTCCGGATCGTTAGGGCAGGGAATGTCTGTAGCCATTGGTGCTGCACAGGCGAAAAAGCTAAATGGAGACAGTTCTTTAGTATATTCTTTACATGGCGATGGGGAGCTGCAAGAAGGACAAGTATGGGAAGCTATTATGTATGCTGCAGGTAAAAAGGTAGACAATTTAATAGCTACGGTAGATTATAACGGTCAACAAATAGATGGTCCGGTTAGCGAAGTAATGCCTCTAGGCAACTTAAAAGGAAAATTTGAAGCCTTCGGTTGGGATGTGCTGGAAATAAAAGAAGGAAATTCCATTGAAGCTATTATAAAAGGTATGAACGAAGCAAAATCAAGAACAGGTAAAGGAAGACCTGTTTGCGTATTGTTGCATACAGAAATGGGTAATGGTGTTGATTTTATGATGCATACACATGCATGGCATGGCAAAGCTCCTAACGATGAACAATTAGAAAAAGCATTGACTCAAAATGCTGAAACGTTGGGAGATTATTAATCTTTTACGATGTGAAAGGTAGGCAATGCCAGTTTAAATTTAACTGCTAAAAGCCGTATACTTATAATTATAAGCGATGTTATAATATAATTGAGGTTTGTATTAACATCTAGTTTTGTAAGTAGTAAGAACACAACAGCACCTGCAATACAAGCACTTGCATAGACTTCTTTCCTAAAAATTACAGGAATATCATTACATAGAATGTCTCTGATAACTCCACCAAAAGTAGCCGAAATAACACCTAAAGAAATTGATATGATTGGATGAAGGTTATATTCTATACCTATCTCTGTACCGATAATAGTAAAGATTCCTAAACCAATAGTATCAAACAAAAAAAGGGAAGTTCTTAAAAAATCTATTCTTTTACGAACTAAAATGGCAAAAACTGTAGAACCAATAATTGCATACACATAATTAAGATCGTTCATCCACCCTATAGGATATCTACCAATAAGAACATCTCTAATAGTTCCTCCTCCAACAGCAGTAACAAAAGCTATGATAAAAATCCCAAAAAGATCAAGCCTTTTATGAATAGCCGCTAGTGTTCCGGATATAGCGAAAGCAATAGTTCCTAAGAGGTCTAATGTGTAAAAAATAGTCATTCTTACTGTTGCGTATAGTAGTTATAATCTTTAATTACAATATCTACAAACTCTATCGGTCTCAGTTCGGTTTTTATGTCTGTAATATCGATAATTCTGTTATGTAATTTTACAATAACACCATGATTTCCCTTTCGCTTAGCAGTTCTATATAGTTCTTTAATAGTTTGAATATCAGCATCAGACAACATAGTTACTTGTGGAAAAGTTGGAACATAACTTTCAGGAATATCTTCTATAAGCGTATTATGGATAGTTACTCTTTTCTTTTCACTTATCACTGTTGTACCTGCTGCAATATCACCTAAACGTTGTCCTTTTCCGTTTAGCAAAATGGTTAAAAGTGCTACTGAACCCGATGCTATATCAATATCAATAATACGGAGCATCCAACGCAGTAAGTAACTTCCAAAAGTAGGTTTAGAACCGTCAATTTTTACCACACGTATATTAGTAAAGTGCTTGCCGGGGGTTTGTCCATTCATCAAAACTTCAAAAGCTAAACTATAGAAAAATACCGGTAATCCAAATAATAAAAAAATAGCCCATAATTCTAACGAAGAATCTAGATCTAGAGCATTTACAATAATAATAACGATGATAATATATCCTGTAATAAATAGAAAATCTAACAGATAAGCTCCTATTCTTGTACTAACAGGAGCCACATTTTGTTGTATGCTTACATTTTGGGCAGTTTCTATTTGAAAATTATCCATTTTTGTGTTTATTTGTTTAGATATAATCGCTTACACAAAAGGCGATATTGTGGCGAATATAAAAAAGATTCTTATAAAGAACTCTTTTTAAAAAGATAAATTGTTATAGTAAATGCGAGAGGCAGCTTTTGTTAAGAAACACAAAGAAAAATGGCAACTTTTTGAAAATGTTTTGCATAATAGACAGCAAATTTCGCCGGATAAGCTTTCTGACCTTTACATTGAAATAACAGACGATTTGAGCTACGCTAAAACGTTCTACCCAAGAAGTAATACGGTAGCTTATTTGAACTCAATCGCTTCTTCTGCACATCAAAAAATATATTCCAATAAAAAAGAAAGTAAGAACAGACTTGTTACCTTTTTTAAAACTGAGTTTCCCCTTGAATTTGTAAGATATCATAAGCAATTGCTCATTGTATTTTCAGTGTTTTTGTTCTTTTCTTTTGTAGGGGCTTATTCAGCTTCAAAAGATGGTGATTTTGTTCGTCTAATAATGGGTGACGCATACGTAAATATGACGTTGGAAAATATTGAAAAAGGTGACCCTATGGCAGTATATAAGCAAGAAGG
>JAGQYU010000134.1:0-7926 GCA_020435885.1 Flavobacteriaceae bacterium | reverse complement strand
ATGATGCAAAATGGTATAATGCTCGGTTCGTTTTTGTATTTCTTTTATGATAAAGGTCTTTTATGGGAATCTTCCAGAACCATTTGGATACATGGAACCATAGAAATTTCGGTAATTATTATAGCAGGCTGTGCAGGGTTGGTATTAGGCAATGGACTATTGTTCCCGGATACTTATTCTCGCTTAGATTCTTTTAAGAAAAGTATAAAAGCAGGATTGAAAATTATGTTGAGCACTGTCCCATTTTTTATAATTGCAGGCTTTTTAGAAGGCTTTGTTACCAGACATACCGAAATGCCGGACTGGCTTGCTATTACTATTATTTTAGCATCACTTACATTGATTATATATTATTACGTAATCTATCCAATAAAATTAACTAACCAAATAAAACAAGATGGAAACAACTAACTACGTTGAATTTAAAAAAGAAAGAGATTTAGGAGCTATTATTAACGATACTTTTAAATTTATTAGAGAAAACTGGAAGGCGTATTTTAATACCATTATCAAAATTGCAGGCCCATTCATTCTTGTAGGGGCTATTGTAATGGTATTCTTTTTAAGTTCTTTCTCTAGTTTTTTTAAGAATGTAGAAAATAGTAATCCAGATGAAATAGGCTTTGACATTTTTGCAAATATGTTCAGTTGGATGGGTATCTTACTACTTGTAGGAGGCCTTGTATTTGTTATTGTATCAGCAGCTTCTTTATATTTCATAAAATCGTATATAGAGAATAGAGGCACAGTAGATTTTAATGAAGTGCGTACCAACACATTTAAAAACTTTTGGAATTTTCTTGGGTTAGGAATTTTAATGATGCTGGTAATTATTCTTGGAATGATGTTATGTTATTTACCGGGCATTTATTTAGGAGTAGTGCTATCATTAGCTACCTCTATTATGGCTTTCGAAAATAAAGGAATTGGTGATTCATTTTCGCATAGTTTTACCCTGATAAGTGGACAGTGGTGGGCAACATTTGGAGTGCTGTTTGTTGTGTATTTTTTAGTAAGTATTTTAGGGTCAGTTTTTTCTATACCAGCTTTTATCTATCAAATGGTAAAAATGGCAACATCTTTTGGAGAAAATGATCCAACAGCCATGATGAATTTATTCAGCGACCCTATTTACATTGCCTTGAACGTATTATCGTACGTTGGTAAGTTCATATTATCAGCAATTACGCTTATTGCTACCGTTTTTGTTTATTATGATTTGAATGAGCAAAAAAACTTAACCGGAACATTAGAAAAAATTGATAGTATAGGGCAATAACTCAACGTTGAAAAACTTCTTTTTTTACATATGTATCTTTTTGATTCCTTCTGTTGCTTTTGCTCAGAAAGATTCTCTTTCAGTACGTTATGATACTTCTTCTTACATTAAGAAAAAAGAGTTTAATAATGACAATCTCAACGATTATAGAACTGATAAGGAGTTTAATTATGAAGTGAAAAAACGTGAACCAACCCTATTAGAAAAAATATGGGATTGGTTAAAAAGAATATTGCTAAAAATATTGAGTTGGATATTTGGAGTTGAAAAAGCTACAGGCATTTTATCAGCTATTCTTAGGGTTTTACCATACATCATTGCAGGGTTGGTACTCTTCTTCATTATAAAGTTCTTCCTTAAAGTAAATATGAGAAATATGATTGATGGACACAGCAATAATACTTCTACAGTAACTTTAACAGAAGAAGAGGAACTTATTAAAAATGAAGATATTAATTCACTTATTAATAAAGCAATTGAAGATAAAAATTATCGATTGGCTATCCGTTATTATTATTTATTAATTCTTCAAAAATTATCAAATAGTAATGTAATTAACTGGGAACAACAAAAGACCAACGAGGATTATATAAAAGAAATACAGCAAGAGGCAATAAAGAACAAATTTATTTCAAGCACCTACCTCTATGATTTTGTTTGGTATGGCAATTTTGAAGTAGATGAAACCGCTTTTAAAAAAGCACAACACAAGTTTAACGAATTGAGTAAGCTCATCAAATAGGTTGGATAAAAAAGCTAAAATATATTTAATAGTTTTTATGGTCTTTATAGGGCTGTTCATTTACTATGAAAGTGTAAAGCCTAAACCTATCAATTGGTTTCCTTCTTATGCAGCGCATCATAAGATCCCTTATGGAACTTTTGTACTTAGAGAAGAATTAGCAGATTTATTTCCTCAAACGGAAATCACAGATATTAAGATTCCCCCTTACATCTATCTCCAAGATAGTACCAAAACAGGTACTTATGTTTTTATAGATGAAGGGTTTAATATTGGGGAGGAGGAATTAAATGAACTACTGGCATTTGTTGAAAGAGGTAATGATGTATTTATATCTACACATGGAATTACTATTGACACGCTAAAAGTGAGTGTTAGACCTATTTTTTCAACATCTTTAGAAGAACAGCCTTTCTTCAAACTAATGAACAAAAACCTTTCAACAAAAGAGTATAGTTTTGATAGAGCGTTCTCTAATACTTCTTTTTATGAAATAGATACTCTTTCTGCTGTAGCATTGGGCAAAACGGGTTATACAAATAGTAATGATGAAAGAGTTGCTGAGGGCATCAACTTTATTAAGCAATCTTTTGGGAAGGGTAATTTTTACTTTCATACCTTTCCGGAAGCTTTTACTAATTATTTTATCTTAAAGAAAGGTAATCAGCAATACACAGCTTCCGTTTTGTCTTATTTAGATAGTTCTAAACCTATTTTATGGGATGCTTATTACAAAACCGGTAAAAAAACGATTTCATCGCCAATGCACTATTTATTAAGCACAAAGAGTTTGCGTTGGGCATATTATATTACCCTTATAGGCGTATTGTTGTTCGTAATCTTTGAAGGAAAGAGAAAACAACGTAATATTCCTATTATTACACCTTTAAAAAATCAAACATTGGCATTTACCAGAACCATTGCCAATATGTATTATGAAAAATCTGAGCATAAGAGCATTGCTGAGCAAAAAATAACCTATTTACTGGAGTTTATCAGAACTAAATTCCACGTTCCAACCGTTAAAATTGATACTGACTTTTACAAGCAGGTAGCCGCAAGAAGCTCAAACAGCATCGAAAAAGTAGAGAGTTTATTTAACTATATTGATTTTGTTCATAGAAGTAATCAAATTACGGAAGAGCAATTAACAAAACTTGAAAATTTAATTAATGAATTCAAAAATCCACTATAAATTATGGAGCATACAGATATAAACCTACAAGATGATAATTTAGAATTTACCAACAGGGTAGATCTTAGTAAACTAAAACAAGCCGTAGAAAGTATTAAAGAGCAATTACAAAAAGTAATTATTGGTCAGGATGATTTTATTGAGCTATTACTTGTAGCATTATTGGCCGACGGACATGTGCTGATTGAAGGTGTTCCCGGAGTTGCTAAAACAGTCACAGCTAAGTTATTAGCTAAAACTATTTCAACTGATTTTAATAGAATTCAGTTTACACCTGATTTAATGCCTTCTGATGTATTGGGAACTTCTGTTCTGAATATGAAAACATCTGATTTTGAGTTTAAAAAAGGGCCTATTTTTTCAAATTTGGTATTGATAGATGAAATAAATCGTGCTCCTGCCAAAACACAAGCCGCTTTGTTCGAAGTGATGGAAGAACGCCAAGTTACTATTGACGGAACTAAGTATGAAATGAAACCGCCATTTATGGTACTGGCAACACAAAACCCGATAGAGCAGGAGGGTACTTACGCCTTACCGGAAGCTCAGTTAGACAGGTTTATCTTTAAAATAAATGTAGGTTACCCTAATCTGGAAGAAGAAGTGCTTATTATTCAATCACATAATAACCGAAAAGGAGCTTTGCCACAAACATTGATAGAATCAGTGCTTTCGGAAAAAGATTTGGCTGAGTTCAGAAGTAAAATGTTCGATATTTTGGTGGAAGATAAAATTGTAAGATACATAGCAGAAATCATCAATAAGACTAGAAACCACCCACACTTGTATTTGGGCGGTTCGCCAAGAGCAAGTATTGCAGTTTTAATGGCTGCGAAAGGCTTTGCCGCCATTAGCGGAAGAGATTTTGTAATTCCTGAAGATGTAAAGAAAAGTGTGTATCCGGTATTAAGACACCGAGTTATTTTAACACCTGAAAGGGAAATGGAAGGCTTAACTACCGATAAAGTCATAGAAATGATCATTCAATCCGTAGAAGTACCCAGATAAATGAATTTATTCAAAAGCCTGTACATACATCAGCGATTTTTTACATACTTAAGTGTTATTGTTGCAACATTCATCGTTTCCTATTGGATAGAAGTCCTCTATTCAGTTGCATGGCTTTTGGTAACTATTGTTTCCGTACTTTTTTTTATTGATCTATTGATTTTATTCAGATTTAAAAACGGCATTACAGCCAGAAGACTATTACCGCAAAAGTTTTCAAATTCTGATGATAACCCGGTGCCTATCACTATAAAAAACAATTATCCTTTTGAAGTTTTTCTAAAAGTGATTGATGAACTGCCTGCTCAATTCCAAAAACGTGATTTTAACTATGAAACAGCTATGAAATCTATTGTTAATCACAATTTTGAATACGAAGTAAGACCTGTTGAACGTGGTGAATATCATTTTGGAAGCCTTAATATTTTTGTTTCATCTGCACTGCATATTGTTTCAAAAAGATACCGTTTTGACACTTCGCAAATGGTAAAGGTATATCCTAGTTATATCCAAATGCGTAAGTATGAATTTTTGGCAATGAGCAATCGTCTTACGGAATTTGGATTGAAAAAGATACGCAGAATAGGGCATACGCTAGAGTTTGAGCAGATAAAAAACTATATAATGGGTGATGATGTACGAACCATTAACTGGAAAGCTACCGCAAAGCGAGCACAATTGATGGTAAATCAATATCAAGATGAAAAATCTCAACCCATTTACTCTATAATTGATACAGGAAGGGTTATGAAAATGCCTTTTGAAGAGCTAAAATTACTAGATTATGCTATAAATTCTACCTTGGCTTTCTCAAATATCGCTCTGATAAAGAACGACAAAGCCGGTATGCTTACTTTCTCTAAAAAAGTAGATACCATTGTTGCTGCCAGCAATAAACGTACGCATATTAATACTATAAATGAAGCATTGTATAATATTGATACTCAATTTACTGATTCAGATTATAGTTTGCTATATGCCACTATAAAAAGAAAAATTAAGCATAGAAGTTTATTGATACTCTATACTAATTTTGAACATATTTCTGCACTTAGAAGGCAATTACCTTTTCTTAAAGCTATTGCCAATCAACACTTATTAGTGACAGTTTTCTTTGAAAATACTGAACTAGATGAACTCATCAATGAAAATGCTGAAGACTTGCAAAGTATTTATCATAAAACCATTGCCGAAAAATTTGCTTTTGAAAAACGATTAATGGTTAAAGAACTGGAAAACAGAGGTATCCATGCTATTTTAACCAAACCGAAGAATTTAACGGTTAATGTTATCAATAAGTATTTGGAGTTTAAGGCTAAAGGCTTTATCTAAATATACTCACCCAAAATTTTGGTAAAGGTCTTTCTTCCAAGCACATAGTATTGCCAAATAATACTTTTACTATGGTGATAGTTCTTTCTTTTGTACGAGATTTTTTTACGCTTAGCTATCATTGTTGGACACATATAGTAAAAGCTAAAATGCGCACGTATAATTGCCCATGTATGCACAGGTCTCATCTCTGTAAGAAATTTTATTCCGGCAATACCATCTAATACCAATCTGGAAAGCAGTACTAAAAAAAGATACCTTTTCGGTACATTTTTTAGCACAGAAAACAAACTGTTTCTAAAATTTAAAAAGGTTTTTCTAGGGTTAGCTTCATGTAGTGTTGCGCCGCCAATATGATATACGGTTGAACCGCCAACATAACGTATTTTATAGCCCTCATTTTCAACCCGCCAGCACAGGTCTATCTCTTCCTGATGTGCAAAATAGTGTTCATCAAAACCACCTAATTGATGAAAGACAGCAGAACGAATAAAAAAACAAGCCCCTGAAGCCCAAAAGATATTTATGTTATCATCATATTGATGTTGGTCTTCTTCTAAAGTTTGAAAAATACGTCCTCTGCAATATGGATATCCAAAAAAGTCAATAAAACCACCACCTGCGCCGGCATATTCGAATTTTGATTTGTCTTTAAAGTCTAAAATTTTTGGTTGGATAACCGCTGTATTTTCTGAACTTTCAAATTCTTCAATAATAGGTTTTATCCACCCCGGTGTAACTTCAATATCTGAATTAACTAATGCATAGATATCAGCGTCAATATGTTTAAGGGCATCATTATAACCTTTAGCATAACCACCATTATCTTTATTCTGAACAATTCTAACTTCAGGGAAATTTTCCTTTACAAAAGTAACTGAATCATCGGGTGAATTGTTGTCAGCTACATAGATGTCAGCATCGTCTTTGCTGCATGCAATCATGGCAGGTAAAAATTGCTCTAGCAATTTACGTCCATTCCAATTTAATATGACTACCGCTACTTTCAATCTGTAATTTTGGTTGCAAACATACTAAAAGTTTAAAGTTTTACTGTACTGAGGAATGTCTTTTAAAAATTGATATTGTTTATTCTCTATATCCAACTTACAAAAATAATGCTCCAAACCATTGGTAACCATCAATATATTGGCATTCAAGGCCATATTATACCGTGCAATTTGATCAAAAGTAGCCTGTGTAATGGCGGTAGTTGGGGATTTACATTCAATAATGATTTCCGGCAAGCCCTTTTTATTAAAAACCAATAAATCAAAACGTTTTTTCAAGTTGTTGATGGTTAGTTGTTTTTCCACGGCAATAATAGATGCAGGATACTTTTTTACATTGATCAAAAAGTGAATAATATGTTGCCGAACCCATTCTTCGGGGGTTAGAACCACGTATTTTTTTCGGATAATATCAAAAATAAACTGCTTATTTTCGTTACTTTTGATCTTCAGTTCGGCTTGTGGTAAATTCAAGGCAATCATACTACAAAAATGATTATTTTTTCTGATTCATGGAGCGTATAAATCAAATAGTTGCTGACATTAAACAAGGCAATATCAAACCTATTTACTTCTTAATGGGTGAAGAGCCTTATTATATTGATAAAATAGCTGAATATATTGAGGGAAATGTACTGACTGAGGAAGAAAAAGGTTTTAACCAAATGGTGTTGTACGGCAGAGATGTTGCTGTAGAGGATATTGTTTCCAACGCAAAACGATTCCCCATGATGGCTGAACGCCAAGTGGTTATTGTTAAAGAAGCGCAAGAACTTTCCAGAACTATTGAAAACCTGACTTCGTATGTAGAAAACCCACAACCTACAACAGTTTTGGTCGTTTGCTATAAATACAAAACCTTAGACAAACGAAAAAAACTATACAAGCAAGTTGAAAAGAACGGACTACTGTTTGAAAGTAAAAAACTATATGAGAATCAAGTAGGAGATTGGATTCGCCGTGTACTTTCCGGAAAAGAGTATCAGATAGAACCTAAAGCGTCGTTGATGCTGGTTGAATTTTTAGGAACTGACCTTTCAAAGATCAGTAATGAACTGGATAAATTGATGCTCATCCTTCCAAAATCATCCATGATCACAGCAAAAGATATTGAAGAAAATATAGGGATCAGTAAAGATTTTAACAATTTTGAATTGCGAAAAGCAGTAGGAGAGCGACAAATTGTAAAAGCCAATCAAATTATCAATTACTTTGCTCAAAACCCAAAAAATAACCCATTAGTAATGACCATTTCATTACTGAATAGCTTTTTTACTCAGCTACTAATCTATCATGGATTAAAGGATAAATCTAAAGGAAATGTTTCTAAAGCTCTGAAAGTAAACCCTTATTTTGTTGC
>JAGQYU010000133.1 GCA_020435885.1 Flavobacteriaceae bacterium | reverse complement strand
GCATCAACTTCCAAGTTTTAAATGCCTCGGAAGCACTTGCTATTACTTTTTCATAATCTTCTTTAGAAGTAGTTTTAACTTTTGCAATCAACTCTCCGTCAACAGGAGAATACGATGCAAGAACTTCTCCATTAGAAAAATTATCAATTCCTGTAGAAGTTCCATTATTTATTTCTTTTACACCTAGTGCTTTAAGTGTTTTTTCTATACCAAAATCAGTAGCTAGTAACGTCATTTTATGAATATTTAAAGGGGCAAGTTACAAATTATTTATCAGGAAATTTATTAGAAAAGACACAAAAAAGCCGAATGCTAGCATTCGGCTTTTAAGACATATCTGGCCCAGTAGCCAAATACAATTAACCAACTAAAACCTAAAATTTAACCCTGTATAAACACCAAAAAAGTAGGGTTGAAACCCACCAGAACTTTCAGAGAAAGTGTTGAATTGATATTTAAACATTGGGGAAACGTTTATAAATAATTTTTTATTGATGCTGTAATCTAAATCAAGCCCAAGATTACCACTAAAATTGAGTGAGTTCAAATTAGAAGCTTCACCGGATAATGTAGATTTTCCAAAGGAATTTTGATAAATCTTATTTTGATATAGTACATAGGTGCTAAAACCTCCTATAACATTCAATCCAACTTTTCTTTGAAATAAATTGTATTTCGCTTCAAGCGGAAGTTCAATATATCCTAACGATTGGTCTATACTTCCGTTAACATCATATGATAATCTAGCTGATTGTGTTTCATCAAATTGTTGAGCCGTAGAAATAGCTGCCAAAGAAACACCTTTAGCAGATGTATTTATATTAGAATCTGAGTTTCCCAACAATGAAGTTGACATTAATACTGCTGCTTTTTCAGTAGAATAGCCAAGTTCTACATTATTAATACCCGATTGCAAACTCAACTTATTGTTAATTTTATAGTTAACCTTTAAACCGTATGAAAGCGTAGTATTAGAGCTCTTATTGTTTGCACTCAGTGCCGCATCAATAGGAGACCCTTTACTCAATGTATTAAAGTAAACAGGTGCCACAGTTGAACCTATTGACCATTTTTTATTTTGATCTTTGTCAGCTTCAATAATATCCTCTTCTAAAGCCTCTTGAATATCTGTTTTTGCGTTATCGGCTACAGCTTTTTCTTTATTAGTACTATTTTGAACTTCATTCAAAAAAATGTTACTGATTTTTTTAACATCATCCTCTAAAACGACTTTATCCTCTGCTGAAATAGTAGTTTTAACTTCTTCTTTAGGTGCGCCAGAAGCAATTAAATTATTACTTATAGCTTTATTTTGGGGACTAGTTCGGTTAGAATTGGTGGTTACTATTTTATTTTTTATAAGCTCTTGATTATCAGATTTATTAGCAATTACTTCTTCAGTCTTGTCAAAACTATTATTACTATTTTCCTTAGTGGATTGTTCATTGTTGTTGCCTTTATTTTCATCAACATTAGTAATAATCTCTTCTATGGGTTGTTCAACACTATTATCAGTATTGTTAACCCACCAATACCCTGTTGAGAAAAGCAATAACAGAACTGCCGCTGCACTTGCTAAACGCAGCCACAGCGGTACAATTCTTCTCTTTTTCCTTTTCATTAATTGTTGTTCAATGTTGTCCCAAACAACAGGGTTTGGGAAAACTTCATAGTCTTTGAATTTTTCCTGAAAGAGTCTATCAATTTTCTTTTTTTCTCCCATCACTTAAATGCTTCATTTTTTTTTAAAGCAGCTTTATCTTCTGCAATTCTGTTCTTTAAAATTACTCTAGCTCTAGATAAATTAGATTTAGAGGTTCCTTCTGAAATATCAAGTATTTCAGCTATTTCTTTGTGTGAATAATCATCCAGCACATATAAATTGAAAACCAACCTGTAACGGGTTGGCAAATCTTGAACAATGCTCAATAAATAATCTAATGATAATTCGTCATCTTCAATTTCAATTTCCGCTTCTTCCGGCAAATCTTCAGTTATCAAACTTAAAACACTCTTTTGCCTGTAAGTTTGCAAAACCGTATTAATAACAATTTTTTTTAGCCAACCTTCAAATGATCCTTTAAAGTTATATTGACCAATTTTATTGAAAATGGTTATAAAGCCATTTTGAAGATTATCTTGAGCTTCTTCGTAATTTTTTGAATACTTTAAACTTAAGGCAAACAATTTCCCTGCATACAACTGATAAATTTCAGATTGTGCTTTTATATCGTTCTTTTTACAGCGATTTATGAGTTTTTCTAAACTCATAAGCAGGTTTTAGTTTGTTATTGTACCACTGGCACTGTTATTTCTTCAAAAATATTATTTCCGCCATTATCTTTTCCTTTCCAAAATTTAAAGACATAGTCTTCTTGTTGATTTACACTTACCTCAAAAGTAAGTTCTTTTTCTGTTACAATATCGGTGCAGCCCTCGTCTTCAAAAAATGAATTGATAGCCACTATCCTTGCTGTATTTTCGTATATATAATGTAAGCTATGAAAATGATAACAGCTGCTCGGCAAATCATAGGTAACTGTAATAGTAGCAACTGTTCCAAACTGAAATTCAGAAGGAACTACAGCACTTTTAATAGGTAATGTTTCATAGCCATAGTTATTATTCTCATCATCTAAACTACAAGCGCTTAAAAACAAACCAACAATTGTTAAGATTAGGATTCTCTTTATCATAATTAATTTATATTTTTTTATTTAGATACTATTTTTACTGTTTGGTTGCTTTTTAGGGTTGTGTTTATTTATACTCCGGCATTCCAACCTTGCCAATAAAGCAGATTGAGCCTGTATTTTTTTCTGTAATTACAAACAAAAACGGTTTGTTAAAATTCATTTCAGTAACCAATGGTACAGAAGTTACTCCAATTGCAACAACTGTAGCGGCAGCGGCTTCGGTTCCTTTTTCATTAACATCAATAAATGCTTTTTGAAGAACAAAAGATATTTTAGTGGGGACATCACTAATACCACTAAAATCAGCTTCATCTGTAAATGCAATGCCTAAACCTAAATCAGAAAGTGCTTCATTAAAAAGTTTTTCATACGAAAAGGTAAATTTAGGTAAGGTAAGAGCAATTTTAGCCACACTATAATTTTGTTGCCAATTTTGCCATGATTCCCAATTTAATGAAGAAATTACATCTTCAGTGTTCTTGTTTCCATTTGGCAATAATAAAACCATATTAAACTGATCTTCTTTGTAAGGAAGTACAACGGAAGAAAATACTTCATTAGAAAAATATCCAAAGTTCTCTTGCTGATGCATCATGGTAACACTTTGAAAACTACTGTTATCAGGATAAAAAGGACGTTCTTTGTTGTTTGACGAATCAAAACGGTGCTTCCAATCACCTTTAAAATACAAAGCGTTTATAGCATATAAAACTGCATCCGGAGATATTGTATTAAGTATTTTTGGTATCTTATTATTCGTTTTATTTGAAACCCAATTGTTGATGGTTTTCAACGAATTTGGATCATCAAAATCAAGGTTTTGTGCCTCTGCATAATAATAGTTTTTATTCAAATCTATAAATTGCTCTTTAACAGGGAATTTGTTGCGTATCCATAAGGAATTTGCTACATCAAACCTGGCTCCAGAACCTGAATATGTTAAATTATCAATGATGCTTTTGTTGATCTGATTTGTTTCTTCTACATTTGCATTACCATAATTAAATGTATTAGCAAACGCTTGCTGAGTTTCATTAGCCGCCCCATTATAAACCATACCTAATGCCAACGAAGCACTAACAGGCGAAATCATAAAATTTGCTTCGGTTTCTTCATCAGCAATCTCTTTAAATAATGAAAAAGCAAATTCATTATTAGCTTTTACAATTTCTTCCCCTTTTGGAATAGAACTAAAAGGTTCCGGTTTTTCAACAGTAGTTTCAGAACTACAAGCCTGTAAAATCAATGTAAGGCTTATTATCTTAATTGCTAAAAATCTTGCCATAAACAATGTTTTTAATTCTTTTGTAACTATAGATTAATTTAACAGCTAAAGGTTGCGTTAAATAATCTTATTTTTGTTCTAATTTCTATGGAACAGTCCACCTTTAACATACAATCCGAAAGTGAATTCAACACAATGGCTTTTGCAGTTTTTAAGCATCAGTTTGCTCATTGCAAAGTGTATCGTTCTTTTTGTGATCTGTTAAATGTACACCCTTCTGATATTCAACATATTCAAGATATTCCTTTTTTGCCTATTGAATTCTTTAAAACACATCAAATTGTAAGTAATACTAATCCCGTTAAGGAAATTTTTACCAGTTCCGGCACAACCGGAATGTCAGTCAGCAAGCATTTTGTTACTGATATTTCCTTATACGAACAGAGCTATTTAAAAGGCTTTGAATATTTTTATGGTGATATTTCCGAATATACCATTTTAGCGCTGTTGCCCTCGTATTTAGAAAGAAACGGTTCTTCGTTGATCTATATGGTTGATGATCTTATCAAAAAATCAAATAAACCCAAAAGCGGTTTTTATTTGAATAATTTAGAGGAACTTAAAGACACACTGCTACAACTAGAAGAAAGCAATGAAAAAATAATGTTGATAGGCGTTTCCTTTGCATTGTTAGATTTGGTTGAAACGTATCAATTTCAGTTGAAAAACACTATTGTCATGGAAACAGGCGGTATGAAAGGCCGCAGAAAGGAAATTATTAGAACCGAACTACACCATCAGTTAAAAAAAGGATTTGGCGTTGCAAAAATACACTCAGAATATGGTATGACTGAATTACTTAGCCAAGCCTATTCAAAAGGCGATGGTCTTTTTGCTACACCCCAATGGATGAAAATTCTGATAAGAGATACTGAAGATCCTTTGCAACTAATAGGGCAAGGAAAAACAGGAGGAATTAACGTTATAGATTTAGCTAACATAAATTCCTGTTCGTTTATTGCTACGCAAGATTTAGGTAAAACTTACACCAACAATACGTTTGAAGTATTAGGTCGGTTTGATGCTTCGGATATTAGAGGTTGTAATTTACTTATTAGCTAGCTGCATAGTAATACTGATTACCTTGCAATTCTTCTTTCGGTATTTTTAACGTATCAAAAAAGTTCTTTAACTGCTGCATATAGTTATAGAAAATACCTTCATTGCTTGTTACCTTTTTAAGAGTTCTAATACCCTCTACAGAAGCAATTATAAACTCAGCAGTCGATTCAGTATCTATATGTCTGTTCAAACAGCCGCCTTCTATACCTCTGTATAAAAAGTTAATCAAGGCTATTTTCCACTCATCAAAGATTTCTTTGAGTTGTAATTGTAAACCGTAATCATTTTGTTCGTGACTTAAATCATTGATAAAGTTAGTGAGCGGACTCCCTAGTTGTTGATTCAACGATTTATCTTTTAATAATTTATCATGAAAAAGATCGGTTAAGATAAATATAGGATTACCTCTTTCATTCAACGGTTCAATAAAATTACTGTGGATTTCTTTACTTACACGTTCCTGAATAATGGCTTCCACAAAATGATGCTTATTAGAAAAATGATAGTAAAAAGCTCCTTTGGTCAACCCAACTTCATCAATAATGGTATCAATACTTATGGCATGGTAACCATAGGTATTTATAAGTTCATACCCTTTATCAATTAATGTTTGGCGCGTAATTTTTCTTTTGATCTCTTGTGTCATATCTTAACTTTTTTACAATCGTTAGCATAAATATAACATCCGTATCAAAAAAAGTCCTACTAAGTCTAAAAAAACTATTTAGTACTTTTCAACAAAACAAGAAGTGGTAATTATAATTTAAAATATTGATTATTATCTGGTTATGTTTTAACATTTTAAAAAACAATACTGATTAGTATGTTTTTTGAAATATCTCGAAAAGTCTTTTTGTAAAATCAATCTTCTTTTATCCTGCCAATTACCGGATAATCTTCATAAAAATGTTCAAAGGTTTTATCGGTGGTATACTTATCGGTCAATACTTTATAAACCATTAAAACTACCAGTGCCTGCCCTATCATGGTTAAGTAAAATATCCAATGAAAAGCAATAGGCGTACGCGACAACAGCATTAGCACAAAAAGAAATACCGTGTTAAAGACCACTAAGAATATTGCTGTGTTTTTCATGTTTAGCGTTTTTTATATAGTAAATATACTGCTAATTTTATACCACGTTGGTAATTAGGCGGTTAATTTTATCATAAAATACTGTTGCCTTGCTTTTTAAATAAAAATCGTCGAAATTCGCTTATCGGCGGATATAAAAAACTTGTACTGAGCGAAGTCGAAGTATTAAAACGAGACCATATCCCAAACGTTGTGGGTAATTTAAAAAACTGATGAGAATAAAACTAATTCTTTTAGCAATTTGCTGTTTTACAATCGTTTCATGCCAACAAACTGAAAAGTCGAAAGAAATGATGAAGCAAGCAATGGACGCTTACATGAATTCGGAACTTAACGACAATGTCAAAATTGACAGTTCTCTTTCATTGACAAACAAGGCTATTGAGTATAATGAACAGAATATCAACGCACTAAATCACAAAGCGACACTTTTATTCAGAAAAAAAGATGCTAAAGGACTAATTGAGATAGCAGACAGACTAATTCAGTTAAGACCTGAAAAACCATTTTACCTTGGACAAAAAGCAATATATCTTGACCTTGAAGGTAGTTCACAAGAAGCAAAAAAATATTATGAGAAAGCAATAGATAAATATCAAGATTATCTAAAAAAAGACACTCTTAACTTCGACTTGATGATGGAATATGTTGGAATTTTAGAAGCATCCGGTGACACTCTGATGGCTGATAAAACTTTGAATGACATGAAAGAAATGGATTTTAACGATTATCAAAAGAAGATTTTGGATTTATATAAGGAACAATCCGTTTCTAAAGAACAGCTTTTAAGGTATTGGAATGGAGAAATTGAATATGACCAGATTGGAGAAAAATAAAAAAACTACCCACAACAACGGCTATAATTCAGCGTGGCGATAGTGCAAAACCGAAAAGTAAAACATATTATCAGCTTGATTTCTCTGCGGAATAGTCCTGCGGACGATTCCACGCCGAAATCATAGCCAAACCGATAAGCGAAAAACAAAAAACCAACAATTTGTTGGGGTTTTGTATTATTCCACTTTTAGTAAATAATAGTTCTTCTTGCCACGTTGTAACAACACATAGTTGTTGTTAATCAGATCATTGGCAGTAATGGTATAACCTTCAGCAATTTTTTCTTTATTAACTGAAATAGCATTTTCTTTCAATGCCCGGCGTACTTCTCCGTTAGAACTAAAAAAACCTGACTTTTCGTTTAGGGCAGCAATAATATCTAATCCATCTTCAATATCTCGTTTCGTTATAGTAGCTTGTGGTACGCCTTCAAAAACATCTAAAAAGGTTTTTTCGTCAATACTTTTTAGATCATCAGCCGTAGATCTACCAAAAAGAATTTCAGATGCTTTTACGGCATTTTCAAGTGCTTCTTCCGAATGCACCATTTTAGTAACCTCTTCGGCAACAGTGCGTTGCAAGGTGCGTAAATGTGGTGCTGCCTTATGATCTTCTATTAATCTTTCAACGGTTGTTTTATCCAAAAAAGTGAATATTTTTACATATTTTTCAGCATCCTCATCCGAAGCATTTAACCAATATTGGTAAAATTTATACGGCGATGTTCTTTCTGCATCTAACCATACATTGCCTCCTTCTGTCTTTCCAAACTTAGTGCCATCAGCTTTCGTAACTAACGGGCAGGTAATGGCAAATGCTTTACCTTGAGCCTTGCGGCGAATCAACTCTGTCCCAGTAGTTATATTACCCCATTGGTCAGAACCGCCCATTTGCAGTTTGCAGTTTTTATCATTATACAGATGTAAAAAGTCAAATCCTTGTATTAACTGATAGGTAAATTCAGTAAAGCTCATTCCTTCCTTAGCATCAGGGTTTAAGCGGTTTTTTACTGAGTCTTTAGACATCATATAATTAACAGTAATATGCTTACCTATATCTCTGGCAAAATCAAGAAAAGAGATGTTTTTCATCCAGTCATAGTTGTTCACCAATTCGGCAGCATTTTCAGAATTTGAAGAAAAATCTAAGAATTTTGACAATTGGGCCTTAATGCCCTCTACATTTTTGTTGAGAGTTTCCTCATCTAATAAATTACGCTCAGCGGATCTCCCTGAAGGGTCGCCAATCATACCCGTTGCACCACCTACCAAAGCAATTGGTTTATGGCCTGCCTGTTGATAGTGCATTAATAAAATGATCTGAACCAAACTACCTATATGTAACGAGTCTGCCGTTGGGTCAAACCCAATGTAAGCAGTGGTCATTTCTTCTTGTAATTGCTCTTCTGTTCCAGGCATCACATCATGGATAAGGCCTCTCCAACGCAGTTCCTCAACAAAATTTTTCTTCATTTTTTAAAAATTTAGGCAAAGATATGCTTAATACTAAAAAGACAAAAGAAGTCTTAGAAATACTTAAATAAATACTTACTTTAGGGGCATGATTTTAGTAACGGGAGGCACCGGATTAGTGGGTTCGCATTTATTGTATTATCTGTGTAAGCAACATGATACGGTGGTTGCTATTCACCGAAAAGGAAGTAATCAGGAAGCAGTAAGACGCGTTTTTTCTTATTATGGAGATAACACATCCCTTTACGAAAAAATTCAATGGAAAGAGGCTGATATTACTGATGTAGTATCACTTGCTGATGCTTTTAAAGGTATAACCCATGTGTATCATTGTGCTGCGTTGGTTTCTTTTGACTCTGCTGACGACGCACAAATGGAACTCACCAATATTGAAGGCACAGCCAATATTGTCAATCTGAGCATCACCAACAAGGTAAAAAAAATATGCTATGTAAGTTCTATTGCTACTGTAGGTAAGTCTATACAAGGTAAACTCATTGATGAAAATAGTGAATGGAATATTGAACACAGCAATTACGGTTATGCTATCACCAAACATGGTGCTGAAATGGAACTTTGGAGAGCTTCGCAAGAAGGTGTAAATGTGGTAATTGTAAACCCCGGAGTTATTTTAGGTTCTGGGTTTTGGCATAATGGTTCCGGTAAATTAGTTACCTCTGTTCATAAAGGATTAAAATTCTATATTGAGGGAATTACAGGTTTTGTAGGTGTTGAAGATGTGGTTAAAATAATGATATTACTGATGGAAAGCCATATAATTAATGAGCGTTATATTTTAATTAGCGAAAACACATCGTTTAAAAATGTACTTTTTACCATTGCTGATCTGTTAGATAAAAAACGTCCTAACATAAAGATCACTAAAACTATGAGCGCTATTTTTTGGCGTATAGAATGGTTTTTAAAACTTTTTGGAAGAACTCCATTACTTACAAAACAATCGGCTTCATCTGCACACAATACGTACTATTTTTCTAATGAAAAGGTAAAAAAAGAACTGAATTATGAGTTTCGGCCTATTAAAAAGGTTTTAGAAAAAATTTGTGACGATTTTAAAAAAGATCATTAATATCTTTCTTCAGTATCATATTGTTTTCTGTTCTCTCTTATAATTGAATCTAAAGGTGTATCGGGGTCATACATTGTTTTCATTTCTTTTAAACGATCATTTACCTTTTGAAGCATTTTTTCGTAGTCATCAATCTTTGAAGTATAGTATAAATTGCTTTCGCTGAAACGGACACTATCAATACCATATTTTTCAAAAACTAACGGTAAATAATTTATCTTTTGTTTAGTAGTTTTGGTTTCTACATTTTTGGCCGCCCCGGCAATGTAAATATCCGTCCAAATATCTATCATTTTCTTTTTACTGATGAGATCATCCGGCTTTTTGTAGATAGTTCTGCTAGTGCAGGATACCAACACAGCTAAAAGTATTACTATTTGCAAAAACCTCTTCATTTACCTGTTGAATGTTAATTGCATGCCTTTAATTTCATCATTGAATTTACCCTCACAATACATCAAATTACCATTCACAAAAGTATGGGTAACTTTAGAGTGGAATGTAGTGCCTTCAAAAGGAGACCAACCACACTTGTATAAGACGTTATCTTTAGAAACGAGTTCACTTTTTGTAGTATCTACCAATACCATATCTGCAAAATAACCTTCCCTTATAAATCCTCTTTTCTCTATTTGAAAAAGTCTTGCAGGGTTATGGCACATTTTTTCTACTACCTTTTCTATAGAAATTTTACCTCCTTTTACAGCTTCCAACATCACTTGCAGAGCGTGTTGCACTAATGGCCCGCCACTTGGTGCTTTGGTATAAACTTGCTGTTTTTCTTCAAGTGTGTGAGGTGCATGATCTGTGGCTATTACATCGATCCTATCATCCAACAATGCTTTCCATAGACCATCTTTATCCTTTTGAGACTTTACGGCAGGATTCCATTTGATAAATGTACCTTTTTCGTCATAATCTTTATCCGTAAAAGTTAGATGATGTACACAAACCTCGGCGGTGATTTTCTTTTCCTCTAACGGAATATCATTTTGGAAAAGGTCTGTTTCCTTTGCTGTGGAAAGGTGAAAAACATGCAAATGAGCGCCTGTTTTTTTGGCTAATGCAATAGCTTTAGATGATGAAAGGTAACAGGCGTCTTCGCTTCTTATTTTTGGATGCAGTTTTATGGGAATATCATCTCCATAGGTATTAATAGCTTCTTGCAAATTTTTCTTAATGGTAGTTTCGTCTTCGCAGTGAACTGCAATAAGCATATTGGTTGATGAGAATATTTTTTCTAGTACCTCCTCGTTATCCACCAACATATTTCCGGTAGAGGAGCCTAAAAATAATTTGATAGCAGCAACTTTTTTTTGGTCTGTTTTTAACAGTTCTTCTAAATTATCATTAGTGCCTCCAAACATAAAAGAATAATTGGCATACGATGTTTTAGAAGCTATATCAAATTTTTCTTGCAACAATTCTTGCGTTGTAGCTTGTGGTACCGTGTTTGGCATTTCAATAAAAGACGTAATACCTCCTGCTACTGCTGCCCTACTTTCTGTTTCAATAGTTGCTTTGTGTGTTAATCCAGGTTCTCTAAAATGTACTTGATCGTCAATAACGCCCGGCAATAGATATTTGCCTGTTGCATCAATAACTTCTGTATTTTCAGGGATATTTGTTAGTGAACTTCCAACAGTAGCAATGATATTTCCTTTTAGTAAAACATCTCCAACAGCTATTTTTCCTTCGTTTACAATCGTTGCATTTTTAATAAGTACATTGTTCATCTATAACTATTTTGGAAGTCCTTTCAATCTCATTTTAATAACGCCAAAAAGCGCCTCACCTATAATGGAACCGCTCATTTTAGATTCGCCGGCTGTTCTATCCGTAAAGATAACGGATACTTCTTTAATGGTAAAACCATGTTTCCATGCTTTGAATTTCATTTCTATCTGAAAAGCATAACCCACAAATTTTATCTTGTCTAATTTTATAGTTTCCAGTACTTTGCGTTTATAACAAACAAAGCCTGCTGTGGTATCATCTACAGGTATGCCGGTAATTATCTTTACATATCGTGAAGCAAAATACGACAACAATACCCTCCAAATTGACCAATTAACCACATTAACGCCTTTTGAATATCTTGAGCCGACTGATACATCAGCGCCTTCTTCAGCGCAAGCTTTATATAGCTTCTTTAAATCTTTAGGATTGTGAGAAAAATCGGCATCCATTTCAATGATATACTCATACTCTCTTTGAAGCGCCCATTTAAATCCATGAATGTAGGCTTTACCTAAACCTTCCTTTTCTTTTCTTATCTCTAAAAAAAGTCTATCCACAAACTCTTGTTGTAATATTTTTACAATGGCCGCAGTACCATCAGGGGAATTATCATCAACAACTAAAATATCAAAAGCAATTTTTTGATCAAAAACAGCCCTGATGATGTTTTCGATATTCTCTTTTTCGTTGTAGGTAGGTATTATTACAAGAGCATCTTGCATGTATCGTATTTTAGTTGGCAAAGGTAAAATATTTTATTGCTAATTTTGTGTTAAGATTTTGAAGGATATATTTTATACAACTCATTGGCATGGAGGTTACTGAAAGGCTTATAAACTCTAATGATTGGATTACCATCATTTTAATGATTGTGGTAGCTTTATTTGTTTTTAATAAACTTAATAATAATGAGCGTTTTAATAAAATACAGTCCATTTTATTTAACAACACTTACATAAACGATTATTCAAAATCCACGCCTTTATTACTCAACAATTTTCATATTGTTTTCTTTATCATTTCCGGCACTATAATTTCTCTAATAGCATTTTCTTTTTTAGAGATGAAACATATTATTGCTGACAGTGATGGTATAATGTACTTTCTTAAGATTTTTGTTTTTGTGATGATCTTTATGGTTCTACGAGCTATTATAGGATATTGGATCGGCGTCCTTTTTGAAAAAGAACAAGAGCAACTATATATCACTTTTATAAAGATGAGTTACCTTGTAAACTTCTGTTTTGCAGTGTTTCCATTTTTGGTAATTTCTTTCTATATTGATTCTGAATTATACAAATCTTTATTCTTTATCGGCAGTATTTTATTGTTACTTTTCTACTATTTTCTAATACTAAAAGAAAACCAAAAGTTGATTTTTAGCAATATATTCTATTTTATTTTGTACCTTTGCGCCCTTGAAATATCACCTTTAGTGATAATTTACAAGACAATTATCACTTAAGGCATCCCTAAAAAAAGTATTTATGAAAGTAAAAACTATTTTAGTTTCGCAGCCGGCTCCAAACGCAAAACAATCACCTTATTTTGATCTTGCAGACAGGCAAAAAGTAAAGATAGACTTTAGGTCTTTTATCCATGTAGAGGGCGTTCCGGCAAGGGAAGTTAGAAATCAAAAAATCGATTTTTCAAAGTTTTCTGCGGTAATTTTTACTAGCAGAAACGCTATTGATAATTACTTTAGATTGGCTGAGGAAATGCGTTTTAAAGTGCCTGATGATATGAAGTATTTCTGTCAATCAGAAGCTGTTGCTTTTTATCTTCAAAAATACGTGGTGTACAGAAAGCGTAAGATCTATGTTGGCGAAAAAACATTTCAAGATCTGATAAAGCTGATCAAAAAACATAAAACAGAGACATTTTTATTGCCTTGCGCTGATATTTTAAAACCCATTATTCCTGAATTATTGAACGAAGCAGAAGTAAACTGGGAAAAGGCTATTTTATTTAAAACTATGGTTAGTGATCTTTCTGACTTGAAAGATGTATATTACGACGTGCTGGTTTTCTTTAGCCCTTCTGGTATTAAATCTTTATTTGAGAATTTCCCGGATTTTAAACAAAATGAAACCCGCATTGCTGCTTTTGGAAATACCACTATAAAAGCTGCAGAAGATGCGGGGTTGCGTGTAGATATTGCAGCTACTACTGATAATACTACATCTATGACTACAGCACTGGAGGATTATATAAAAGTTGCAAACAAGTAATACATTACTTTTACATCATAAAAAAAGACCGCTTTTTTGAGCGGTCTTTTTATTTATAAAGCATTTTAACTTTTAAGCATTTTTAATAGCTTCCATAATCTTAGCTTCTAATTCTTCGGCTAATTCAGGATTGTCTTTTATCATCTCTTTTACGGCATCTCTCCCTTGTCCTAGTTTAGTGTCTTCATAACTAAACCATGAGCCGCTTTTCTTAACAATACCATACTCTACCCCAAGGTCTATAATCTCACCTACTTTAGAGATTCCTTCTCCATACATAATATCAAATTCAGCAGTTTGGAATGGTGGTGCCACTTTATTCTTAACCACTTTAACCTTAGCTCCGCTACCAACAACTTTATCACCATCTTTAATTTGCGTTTTCCTTCTGATATCTAAACGTACTGAAGCGTAGAATTTCAAAGCATTACCACCCGTAGTGGTTTCAGGGTTACCAAACATAACACCAATCTTTTCACGGAGTTGGTTGATAAAAATAACCGTACAATGTGTTTTACTGATAGTGGCTGTTAGTTTACGTAATGCTTGCGACATTAAACGAGCATGAAGCCCCATTTTTGAGTCACCCATTTCACCTTCAATTTCACTCTTAGGTGTTAAAGCCGCCACGGAGTCAATCACCACAATATCAATAGCTCCGGAACGGATTAGGTTATCTGCAATTTCAAGTGCTTGTTCGCCATGATCCGGTTGCGAAATGATCAAATTATCAATATCCACACCTAATTTTTCAGCATAAAAACGGTCGAAAGCATGTTCAGCATCAATAAAGGCAGCAATACCTCCTGCTTTTTGAGCTTCCGCAATAGCATGTAAGGTTAGTGTAGTTTTACCTGAAGATTCCGGGCCATAAATTTCAATAACTCTGCCTCGTGGATAACCTCCTACACCCAAAGCAATATCCAAACCTAACGAACCTGACGGAATGGCGTCTATCTCTTCACTTACATTATCGCCAAGGCGCATTACAGAACCTTTTCCGTAGGTTTTATCTAATTTATCTAACGTTAATTGAAGTGCTTTTAGCTTAGCTGATTTTTCTTTGTCCTCTGCCATGTTTCTATATATGTTATTTAATTTTTGAATGAGCTAAAAATACAAAAATTTTGATGGTTTTATGTGACGTTACTAAATTAATAATGAACAGTTTTGTAACTTGGTCACAAAGACAAAATGCTCTTAATATGAAACCATTAAAGGATAAGATAGCATTAATAACTGGTGGGGCTTCCGGAATAGGAAAAATAATGGTTCGTTTATTATTAGAACGTAATGTCCATGTTGTTATTTGGGATATCGATCAGCAAAAAATTAATGAAACTATTGCTGAGTTTTCAAATAAGGGTGCTATAAAAGGATATATTGTTGACATATCTGATGTAGTGCAAATTCAAAATACTGCAAAAAAAGTAAAAGAAGAAATTGGCATTATAGATATACTGATAAACAATGCGGGTACAGTTGTGGGTAAGTATTTTCATGAACATACCATAGACAACATCCAAAAAACAATGGAAATAAATGCCAATGCACCGATGATCATCACTAATGAATTTTTAGCGGATATGATGCAAAGAAATTCAGGTCATATTTGCAATATAGCATCATCAGGAGGGCTTGTTTCCAACCCAAAGATGGCTGTTTATGCCGCAAGTAAATGGTCTGTTATAGGATGGTCTGATAGTTTTCGCCTTGAAATGCGACAACTTAAAAAAAATATTCACGTTACTACCGTAATGCCTTATTATATCAATACAGGCATGTTTGATGGCGTTCAATCTAAAATTCCTATTCTTGAGCCTGAAAAAGTTGCACTTACCATTATTAAAGCTATTGAAAAAAATAAAAAGATGATAACCATTCCCGGATACATTTATCGGTTAACGAGAACAGCACAAGGGCTTTTACCTTTAAAAGCATTCGATTGGGTTGCAGGCAGTTTATTTGGAATTTACAAAACCATGGAACATTTTACGGGTCATAAAAAGTAAGTTATACACAGAAATATGATAGCAGAAATTTCAGAAAATATAGTAATTGAGCGAATCGCTGATCAAAAAGCATTTTTCGCTACTCATCAAACAAAAGATGTTGCCTTTAGAATAGCGCAACTTCGTAAACTTAAAAATGCAATTCACAATTATCAGCAGAAAATAGAAGACGCCTTATGGAAAGATCTACATAAATCTCCACAAGAAGCCTATCTAACGGAAATCAGCATAGTAACAAACGAAATTGATTTTCATCTTAAACACTTAAAAAAGTGGGCGCAACCTAAAAGAGTTGCAACACCGTTGCATTTGTTGCCATCATCCAGTAAAATATTGCATGAGCCGTTAGGGGTGGCGTTAATCGTAGCCCCATGGAATTACCCTTTTCAATTATTGATTAATCCATTAGTTGGAGCCATTTCTGCCGGATGTTGCAGTATTTTAAAACCTTCGCCAGATACACCTACCATTGCTAAGATAATGGAAGAAATGATTACTGAAATTTTTGATGCCAACTATATTACTGTTGTTCAGGGTGGTAAAGACACCAATACCATTTTGTTTGCTCAACATTTTGATCTAATTTTCTTTACAGGAAGTCCAACAGTGGGAAAAGTGGTTATGAAAGCGGCCGCAGAACACTTAACTCCCGTAGTGTTGGAACTAGGAGGGAAAAGTCCTTGCATTGTAGATGCTGATGCAAGCATTAACATTGCTGCTAAGCGTATTGCATGGGGTAAACTAATCAATGCGGGGCAAACCTGTATTGCCCCGGATTATTTGTTTGTGCATAAATCCATTAAAAATGAACTGTTAGATAAGATTGCTGTAAATTTTAAATTGATGTATGGAGAAAACAGCAAGGAAAGTAATTTTTATCCTCGAATTGTACATGAAAGAGCGATAAACAGGTTAACAAAATTATTAGATAAAGGAACCATTCTTACTGGTGGTGAAGTGGATACAAAAGAACGATTTATTGCACCTACTATTATTGATGATATTCAACCTGATGACCCTATTATGCAAGAAGAGATTTTTGGGCCTATTCTACCAGTAATGACTTTTACACATATCGATGAGGCTATAGAATACATTAACAAAAATGAAAAACCGCTAGCCTTTTATTATTTCGGGAAAAACCAAAAAGCAAAAGAAGTGTTTGCTAAAACTACTTCAGGTGGTGGATGTATTAATGATACCTTAATGCATATTGCTAATCATAACATGCCTTTTGGCGGTGTAGGTAATAGCGGTATGGGAGGCTACCATGGAAAAGAAAGTTTTTTGGTATTTAGCAATAAAAGAACTATTATAACTACCCCAACTTGGATTGATCTACCGTTTAAATATGTTCCGTTTAAATACTTTAAGTTGATTAAAAGAATTATTGGATAGTATTATTAGAATTAGTGCAAATCACTTTTGTGATATATCTATAGAATTTCTTTCATTCTAATGTATTGCAACAAAACCACTGTTTTAGTATCGTTAATTTCTCCACTCTCAATCATTTTTAAAGCCTTCTCAAAAGGTAATTCTAATACCTCTATTTCTTCGGCTTCATGTTCTAAACCGCCACCGTCACTTATTTTCATGGTAGCATCATATGCTCCTATAAAATAATGTATCTTTTCAGTAACCGCACCCGGAGTTGAATATAATTCAAATACTTTTTTTGGGTTACTGATCTTATAACCTGTCTCCTCCTCTACTTCTTTAATAATGCAAGTTAACGGATCGTCTTCATCTAGTAGTCCAGCACAAACTTCTATCATCATCCCGTCTTTATTACCATTTAAATAACTGGGCATTCGGAACTGCCTAGTTAACACCACTGTTTTTTCTTTAACATTATATAATAAAATGCAAGCTCCGTTTCCTCTGTCATAACATTCTCTATTTTGGTTTTGCCATGTACCATTTTCAAGTTGATAATCAAAATTTACCTTATCTAGCTTATACCAATCATTTGAGAGGTTTTTTACGTTTTTAATCTTAACTCTGGGATTGTTCATTATATATGTTTTTCAAAACATCGGCTGTTTTCTACACCTTTATACTGACCGTAATTTTCAATTAATTCATAACCACTTTTTGTATATAACCGTATTGCTTCTGGTTGTCGTACGCCTGTTTCTAATATACATTTTTGATAACCGAGTTCCGCTGCCCATTTTTCCAATTCATACAGCACTTTTGAGGCTATTCCTTTACCTCTGGCATCTTCTTGGGTAAACATACGTTTAACTTCCATAGTCAGAACATCAAACTCTTTGATAGCACCACAACTCACAGGTTTTTCATTTTCATAAGCCACAACAACGTATTTGATATTATCAATTTTATTGAATTGATCATAAAAATCGTGTTCATCACCATCTCTAATGGTTAATTCTTTATCAAGCTGATTTACCAATTGAATAAAATCTATATTGTTAGAATT